>CAZIXJ010000096.1:0-8194 GCA_964542835.1 uncultured Hyphomicrobiales bacterium | reverse complement strand
AAATGAAAGTTTCAGAATAATTTGAAAGATTAAAAAAAAATTGTGTGGTAATGTGTTTTTAGTAAATAAATTAAAAACATTCATTTTGATTTTTGAAATTTAGAGGTTTCATATATTTGGAATTTATTCTTCAACGAGAGTAATTCTCCCGTTTTTCATATCATTAACAGCCTCATCCAGACTATCTGAAAAATCGAGTATTTCCAGCATTTCATCATCAGATACAAAATCATCAGGATGAAAATATTTATTAATTGCCAATTCTAACAAATCCTGAATATTAAGATTATTTTTAATACCTAATGATTCTATTAGACTGTATGCTTCATCATCAATATTGATTGATACTGTTTTCATATTTTCTGAATAATAATTACAAATAATCACTAAATTTAACGAATGAAAAAAACAATTATTTATTACTCATTATAATCAACTCTTTGCATTTTTTGAAATTTTGAATAATCTGCGTTTATAGTATTTTCAAATTAATAATTAATTATTTTCAAAAAAAAATAAATAATCATATATTGCAGTCTATGTAATTTGAAAGTTTGTTTTTTTAATAAAAAAACGGTTATTATGATTTCAAGATTAGCACTAATAATTATTTTGCTATATGCAAGTTCTGCATTTTCACAGCGGGTTGGTTTTATATCATCGGATATGATAAGGTCAAATTATCCTGAAGCCGAAGCAGCCGACCAGAGAATACAATCAGTAGTGGAAGACTGGAAAAGAAATCTGCAGATGATGCAGGATAACATTGATAATATTGAATTTGAACTGAAGAAAAACCGACTAATATGGACTGATAAGGAAATCCATGAAAAGCAGGAAGAACTAAAAACTATAAAAATGGAACGTGAAGGGCTTGCCAAGAAAAGATTCGGTCCGAATGGTGATTACGAGCAGCTCGTGAGAGACATAATGAGACCCGTTGAAGAAAAAATCTATGCCGCAGTTCACAGAGTATCGGTAGATAAGAGGTTTGATATAGTGCTGGACCAGAGTATTCAGCCAATTCCATATGCCAATTACAAATATGACCTCACATTATCGGTTCTTAAAGAACTCGGAGTGGAAGTAGAAGAGCTGGAAGCAGAGCTTGAAGAAAAAATCAGAAAAGACCCCAGAAATGAAGTTCGCGAATCCAAAGCACCACCCCGCAGAGGACGAGGCAGATACGACCCTAACGCTCCTCAGGACGACAGAGAATTTGAAAGAGAAGAGAAAAAAGACCCGAGATTGGAAGAACAGAAAAAAGACCCGAGATTAGAAGAACAGAAAGAAAAAGAAATTAAATTAGGTCCGCCTGATTAATCAAATTATTTTGATATTTTCAATATCGCTTTATGACTGCAAAGATAAAATGAAGATTTAATAAATTAATCCGGCGATGATTAATTGCCGGATTTTTAAATCAATTTTTCATTAAGTAAGTATCTATAACTAATCAATTTAATAAACTGCACAGGAAAAGAATGGTAAATATTACTGCTGAAGAAATTGCTAATCTTACTTCAGGGAAGATATTTGGAAGTAAACTAAGAAAAATTAAAGGGTTGAACAAAATTAACGATGCAAAACCCGATGAACTTGCTTTTCTCTCCAATGAAAAATATCTGAAATACCTTAGCAAATCAAATGCAGGGGTAATTCTGATAAATGATAAATTTGAATTTCTCGAAAATAACCGGCAGACTTTCATTACAGTAACTGATGCTTATAAAGCAATTGCAAAAGTACACAGTTTTATTGACAAAAAAGTAAACAAACCTGAAGCCGGAATTCATACTACTGCTGTAATTGAAAAATCCACTCAAATCGGAAAAGATGTACTCATTTCTGCAAATTGTTATATAGGAAGAAATTGCAAAATAGCTGACAACGTAATGATTATGCCTAATACTACAATTTATGACAATTCTGAAATAGGTGAAAACACCCTTGTTCATTCACGTGTAGTAATTGCAAAAGACAGTAAAATCGGCAAAAGATGTCTGATACAGGCAGGTGCAGTGATTGGTTCAGAGGGATTTGGATTTATCGAAGATGAAGATGGCTCATTTACCAAAATTCCTCAACTCGGCAACGTAATAATCGGAGATGATGTAGAAATCGGTGCCAATACTACTATTGACAGAGCAATGACAGGAAGCACCATAATTGATAACGGAGTAAAACTGGACAATCTTATTCAAATTGGTCATAATTGCTACATCGGAGAAAATACTGCGTGTGCAGCACAGGTAGGGATATCCGGCAGTGTAAAAATCGGGAAACGTTGTCGTTTGGGAGGTCAGGTCGGCATAGCAGGTCATCTCGAAATTACTGATGACGTAACCATTATGGCTCAGTCAGGTGTAGCAAAGTCTATTGATAAATCCGGCGTTTACTTTGGTTCACCGGTTAAAGAAAGACTCCATGCATTCAAAATAGAAGCTGCATTAAGACAACTCCCTGAAGCTATAAGAGATATAAAAAAAATTAAAGATGAAATGTATCACAAAGAATCGAAATAAAATGAAAAATTCTATAATACTGATGTTTGCTATATTTTTCTCAATTGCTCATTCTCAAAGCAATTCAAAAAATTTAATTATTGATACGGATATGAGCCTTGATGATATCAGAGCTGTTACATATTTTTCAAAATTATATGATTTTAATGTTACAGGCTATATTGCTACCGAAGGTATCCAGTCTTCAGGTACCGGCAGTTCAAATCTAAAAAAACTGTTGAAAGCTTTTGAAGACAATGCACCTGTCTATACTGGGGCAATTTACAAAGTGCCTGAAAGTAAATCTCTTAAAAATGAAAGAGAATTCGTATATAACCTTAATTGGAAAGAACTCCCTGATTCGGATACTAAAAATCAGTCTCTTAATGAACTTGCCGAAAAGATAAAAAATTCAAAAGACAGATATACTTATGTAGCTATGGGACCACTTACAAATTTGAAATATTTAATTGACAGAATACCTGATTTAAAATACAGACTGGATGCAATTTATTTCTTTGGAGGCATACCGGAATACACTGACAAAGAAAATCATAATTACTTAATGGATACAACTGCTGCAAATTATGTGCTAAATCATGATGTACCGTTTTATTCATTCACCGTAAAGAGACTGGACCTGCCAATATTTGACCACAGAGCCTGGAATGGCATTACAAGTGCTAATAATAATCATATTGAGAAATTGAACCTTTTATTCCAAAAGAAAAAAGTATTAAATAAAATGTTCATTGATGAAGAAATTTATAAATATTACAGTGATATTATTCCTTTATATATGGATAATCCATCTGTCGGCAAATTCGGCGAAGAAACTGAAAACTTTTTTCAAATTACGAAATGGGACAAAACAATCTCATCTTCAAGATATTATCTCAGAATGAAAGAGAAGTTTGCAAAAAATCTCAAACCAAAAGGCAATATTTCATTCAGAGAATTTCCCGTAGATGTGGAAACTTATGATTTCGACATTTCCCGGCATATTGATTTTTTAATTCAAACATACGGCACTGAAGAATTCAAAAGCATAGTAATCGCAAATGAATTTCATTCTTCGATTAATACATATGTAATTATCGGTGCTAAAATGGGAATAAGAGCAAGAGAACTGCTCTCGGGTGAATTTGATAATATTGAAGCAAAAGTATCAGTACCTGACAATACTCCTGAATCTCTTGTAATTGACGGAATACAGATAGCAACAGGAGCAAGCCCGGGTAACGGAAAATTAATTGTGGACGGAAGCAGAAGTATTAAAGCAGAATTTGTATATGGAACTAAAAAAGTAGAACTCGAGCTGAAAGATGAAGTATATGATAAAATAAAAGAACAATATGAAGAAGCAATTTCCATTGATGGTGAATATTCCGATTCCTATTTTGAATTTTTAAGAAGGGTAGCCATTAATAACTGGATTGATTTTAACAGAAGTGAAATTTTTGAAGAAGAGATTGATGAAGCCAAACCCGGAAGAAACTGATTAATTCATATTAATCTGATTATAAAAAAAATTGTTTGATTTAAAAAATATAATATAATGCAGGAAATAGTCTATCATACTAATTATAAACTGGAAAATGAATACTGGTGGTTTGTTGCCAGAAATAGAATTGTAAAAACTTTATTCAAAAAATATATTAAACCTAAGGATAATTCATACGTTCTGGATTTTGGAATAGGCACGGGCGGATTTGCAAGCCTCTTGAATCCTGAATATAATGTAATTGGTCTTGATATGAGCAAAACAGCTCTTGAATATTCTGAAAAAAGAGGAATTGATAATTTATTTCACGGACTGCTGGAGGATTTTCCCAAAGATGAGCATAATATACATGCAATCACTGCACTTGATGTAATTGAGCATATAGAAGATGACAAAGATATTACCGCTCAGCTGTTCAATACTTTACAAAAAGACGGATACCTGGTAGCTACCGTTCCTGCTTATCAGTGGATGTGGAGCAAACACGATGAAATACATATGCATTACAGAAGATATAACAAGAATAATTTTAATGAAATATTGAAAAATGCAGGATTTGAGATAGTATTCTCATCTTATTTTAATACACTTTTATTTTTACCGGCTTATCTTAAACGTATGTTCGACAGAATTACAGGTGCAGAGAAAAAAATTACCGAGCCTGTAGAAGAAGTTGCTCCTGCAATCAATTCAATATTTACGAATATATTTCTTACCGAAAAGGATATTTTAAAAGAATTTTCACTGCCATTCGGATTATCAATAATTACTATTGCTAAAAAAACGGGATAAACCATGACTAACAGAATCAAACCTTTTATACCGGCACTGATTTTTATAGTTACAACTTTTGTGTTTTTCTATGACCAAATATTCGGAAATTATTTTTTCTGGGAAGATTTTCTTGAATATGTATATCCCGTCCAAACATTAGCTGCAAGAGACGGCGGGCTTTTCGGAATACCTTTCTGGAATCCTTACATTTTCGGAGGGATGCCATTCTTCGCTGATTTGCAGACAGGCGTGCTTTATCCGCTGAACAGATTACTGGCTCTATTTGTAGATTCCTCAGGTAATTTAAGCGTAGCAGCCATGCAATTGCAGATAATGTTGCATTTTGTAATTGCTCAAATGAGTATGTTTTATCTGATGAGATACTTAAAAGTTAGCGATATTGGTGGGATTATTTCTGCAATATCTTATACATTTTCATTCATTTTTGTAATGCACGTAATTCACCCGATGATGCTTTATCATCTTGCCTGGTTTCCACTTGTAATTATGCTTACTATGAAAGCCATAGACAAAAACTCGATGAGAAGCGGTATTATTGCCGGTCTTATCCTCGGTATTACAATGCTTTCGGGGCATCCGCAGACTACTGTATATCAATATTTATTTTTGGGGATTTTGATATTATTCAGACTGGCAAATAAATATAAAGAAAGTAAAACAAATGATTTTGTAATTTCTGTAGTTGCCGTAATTTTTGTATTTCTTTTTTCTTTGGGCTTATTTTTTGTACAGTATTTGCCAAGTTCCGACCTTGCAAATTATTCTCAAAGGGAAGAAATTACGTATGAAAAATCAGCAGAAGGCTCTTTAGAATTCAAACAAATCGTTACTTCCGTAGTTCCAAAATTTTTCGGAGAAGTAAACGGACTTAATGATACTGATGTTCAGTGGCATTTATCTTCAGGCGGAAAAAATATTCCATACTTCCATTACTGGGATACAGGCTTTTTCTTTGGTGTTATGGCATTAATTCTTGGCTTGTATGGTATGTTGTTTTACGCAAGAACTAACTTTGGTATATTTTTAATAATTATTTCATTATTTGGCTTTTTCTATGCACTCGGAGATAATGGCTTTTTACATAAAATATTTTATAACCTCCCGTTTTTTGAATCTTTAAGAATGCCGGCAAGAATGATGTTTTTTGTAGTAATTGCATTCAGTATTCTTGCGGGACTCGGATATGACAAATTATTTGATAAAGATAAAAAGATTGTTTACTTGCTTATTGCAATAGCAATTCCTTTGCTAATTGCTGTTTTATGTGCTTCGGGATTTTTATCCTCCCTTTACAATTCTCCAGAACAATTAATAGACGACGTAAAGCAAATTTCACTTTCCGGACTCGTATTTACTGTTCTTTCAGGCGCTGCCGTTATCACCGGCTATTTCAGAATACTTCACAGATATATCGTAGCAGTAATAATTGTGTTGCTTACATTTTTTAATCTGTACTCAGAGGGAGTTTCTTTTAATAAATCCAATCAAAATCCCGAGAAAGTATATCAATTACCGGAAAATGTAATATCGGCATTTCAGGCAAATCCACCTGAAGAAATATTCAGAGTAAAATCCAGAATGTTTAATCCATCTTATATGGCATTTCAGAGAAATCAAGGTATGGTAAGCAGGATAATGCTTATGGAAGGTTACAACCCATTACTCTTACAAAGAATTTATCCCGCAAACAGCACTTCGGAAACATCGTATGATTTGATGAATATAAGATACATTGTGGATATCAACAGACAGAATAATCAGCCGTATTTCAGAGAAAATAATGACGCCAATAAGCATTTATGGCTCACTTATAATAAAATAATACATAAGTCAGAAGATATGAAAAAATATATCAATGATTCTGAAATTGACTTTTACAAAACTCTCGTTTTGGAAGAAGATGACGGACATAGCATCCCTATGAATGATACTGTGAATTACAACTACAAAGCAGAAATAACAGATTATAACAATGATGAAATAATTATAAAAGTTAATTCGCCGGAAAATGCCTATCTTGTATTGAGCGAAATTTGGTATCCCGACTGGAAAGCAGAAGTAAACGGTGAAATAAGTGAAGTTTTAAGAGCCAATAATTCAATGAGAGCAGTTGCCGTACCAAAAGGAGAAAGCGAAATAAGAATGTATTATCATTCTTCATCATTTGCAACAGGCGGCATAATTGCAATAATTACATTGCTGGCTGGAATTGCAGGGATAATCTTCATCAAAGATGAAAATTAAAAGTAGCAAGCACCGGGCAGTGGTCTGATATTTTCTCAAGTGCTTCATCAGTTTCAGAACTGTAAATATTGAAAATACGATTACTGCCTTCAAGATAATTATCATATAAATTTTTGCTTATTACGATATGGTCAATCGAATCCCATATCTTATTTTTGCACGACCTGAAACCGTCAGTAAGGAAGATTGTATCAGGGTTATCATCAATTATTTTAATAGAAGTATTTTTCCTTTTAGGATTATCATTAAAATCACCGGTTATTATAAAATATTCATTCAAATCTGACAAAGAATCTATCCACTTATTAAGTACAGCAGCCTGCCCTCTTCTGTATTCATAGCTCAGATTTCTTAAAATTTCAGTGCTGTCATACCGGGAAGTAGATTTTAAATGAACAGATAGTATATTAATCTTTTTATTGCCGTATTCTATTTTTGCATAAATACCGGGTCTGGTATCATTATTAATCTGAAGAGGATAATATGCTCTGAAGTTACTGAGTTTCAAATCTTTTCTAAAGACAAAAGCCTGATTATGATATCCGGAATAAGAACTTATAAGAAAATCATAATCCGGGAGGTATGCCATCAGTTTCTCCATAGCATCATGATTTTCAATTTCCTGCAATGCAAGAACATCTGCTTCAGAAAATTCGATAATTTCAGCAATTTTTTTATTATCCGCCTCTCCCCTTTCAATTTTATCATCAATACCATCACCAAGCCATTCAATATTGAAAGTACCTATATGAGCAGTATCCGGGTTATCGCAGGAAACAAAAAGTAGAACGAACAATGGATAAAATAATACTTTTGTTATTTGTTTTGTGTCATACATAATTATACATCATATTATTTAAAATATCTCAAAATCATACGAAAAAACAAGCCCGGTATCTACCGTAAAAACAGAAATTCCCGTAATCAGTTAAATTGACGCCTTCACTATCGGTTGATTTTATCTTATACTAAGTTGCTTTCAAACATTCAAGAGAAAACATCTGATTCCCACCTGTGCCGATTTTATCGGTAAACTCCGAGATTGTGTAAAAACTAATAAATCCAAGATTACGAAAATATATGATTCCTTAAAACTCCCTCTCCCGCTGGGAGAGGGCTGGGGTGAGGGTTATCAAAGATTGTATTA
>CAZIXJ010000095.1:0-8205 GCA_964542835.1 uncultured Hyphomicrobiales bacterium | reverse complement strand
CTTTTTGGCAATAGATTTGAAATCCAACTCTGTGGCTTCACAGACGACCCACCGGAGCGTCTCTACAACGGAGCGGATTGACGTTTCTCATCTCTCGGGAGGATTGTATTTTGTGCGGGTAGGAGGTAATGGGCAGAAATTTGTGAAGAAGTAAAGATAATTGAAACTTCCAAGGTATCAAAGACCTTGGAGGTTTAAATCTTGCAAGTCTGAAAAATGGAGAAGTCTGTGAAGAAATTGGTTTAGATAGATGTGCCACACTTCGAAAGTGTGGCACATCTTATTCAAAATAATTAGCTTACCGACATCGGATGTATTTTAATTATATGATTACTTCTTCGCTACAAGCGTAAGTATTGTTGCATTTGCAACGACTTCATCGTGCTGATTAAGAACTTCTACCTCCCATTTTACGATACCTCTCGGTATTTCGCCTTCTCTGTCTTCCTGTGCGATTTTTTCAAGAACAGTCAAGTGTACGTAAATAGTATCATTTACGTAAACAGGAGCAGTGAATCTCAATTCATCAATACCGTAATTTGCCAGAACAGGTCCTTTCTTTGGTTCAACAAATAGTCCGGCAGCAGCAGCAAGCACGAAATAACCGTGTGCTACTCTTCCTTCAAATAATGTATTATCAAGTGAAGTAATATCAGTATGTGCATAGAAATTATCACCGCTGATATTTGCAAAATTCACAATATCGGTTTCTGTTACAGTACGTTTATGAGTAGTAAGCGAGTCCCCGATTTTCAAATCTTCAAAATGCTTTTTGAAAGGATGCACAAGGTCTTCTGTTCGCTTGGCTCCTTTCAGCCATCTTCCTGCAATATGTGAAAGAGTAGTCGGACTTCCCTGTATTGCAGTTCTCTGCATATAATGAAGTATTGAACGAACTCCGCCAAGTTCTTCGCCTCCGCCTGCTCTGCCGGGACCACCGTGTACAAGGTGGGGAAGAGGGGAGCCGTGTCCGGTTGATTCTTTGGCACTTTCTTCATTGATGAGCATTAATCTGCCGTGATGGCTGGCAGTACCTAAAAATAATTCTTTTGCCACATCATCATCACCTGTAAATATAGATGCTACAAGCGAACCGTTACCCATTTTAGCGAGTTCGATTGCTTCCTGTCTTGTATTATATCCCATTACGGTTGATACCGGTCCGAATGCTTCAATATCATGCACCTCTTTTGATTCGAATGGTTTATCGCAATATAATAATGTAGCAGGATAAAATGCTCCGCTTTCCCAGTCTCCACCAATCAGTTTCTGTTCTTCTCTCGGAGGAGAAACCACTTCAGCATATTTCATCAGTTCTTTTACTTTGCCGTCCACTTCATTTCTTTGCTCGATAGAGGCAAGTGAACCCATACGAACACCTTCCTCAAGCGGATTACCAATTACATTTTTCAGAAGTCTTTCATTAATTGCTTTTATTATGTCGTCTTTATATTTTTGCGGTACTATTGTTCTTCTTATCGCTGTACATTTCTGTCCTGCTTTAGTGGTCATTTCCCGAACCACTTCTTTTACGAACAGTTTAAATTCAGGAGTATCAGGAGAGGCATCATCACCGAGAATCGAACAATTCAGCGAATCAACTTCCATATTGTATCTTACGTTATTATCTTTTATGGCTTTTGTATCTCTGATTTTCTTGCCGGTCCATTCAGAACCTGTAAATGTAACAACATCCTGAGAATTAACATAATCAAGCAAATCACCTGCACTGCCTGAAATCAACTGTAATGCTCCTTCAGGAAGAATTTTTGAATCAATTATTTCTTTAACCATCGCTTCTGTGAGATAGCTTGTGGCAGATGCCGGCTTGATAATAGCAGGCATTCCTGCAGCAAGAGTAGGACCTAATTTTTCGAGCATTCCCCATATCGGGAAATTAAAAGCATTGATATGGATAGCTACTCCCTCAAGAGGTGTGCATATATGATGCCCTATGAAAGTTCCGTTTTTAGAGAGTGGTTCAGGATTACCGTCAATATAAAATGGCTGGTCGGGCATTTCTCTTCTTGCTTTACTGGAAAAAGTGAAGAGAGTAGAAATACCACCTTCAATATCAACCCATGAGTCTGCTTTTGTAGCACCTGTCTTAAATGATAAAGGATAAAACATATCTTTTTTGCTCATTAGATGCTTGGCAAGTGCTTTAAGCATTCTTCCTCTTTCGTGGAAGGTCATTTTCCTTAGGTTTTTATTTCCTACTTTCCTTGCATAATCGAGCATTCCCTTGAAATCAATTCCTTCAGAAGTTACCTGAGCAATTACTTCACCAGTAACGGCATTAAAAACATTTTTTCCTTCTCCGGCACCTTCTACCCAATGCCCTTCAGCAAAACTTTTTATTTTCACATTAAACTCCGTTTTATATAATTAACAATTTACAACTGAAACGAAATTATACAAAAAGTGTTGTTATGGCTAAATAGAAAATTAGGTTGTAATAATTTACAAATCACCATTCTGGGGCTTCATTATTATTTCTTCTATCATAGAGCCGGGATTATTTATGCTCATATCTAAAACATTAATTATAGTGTCAGCAACTTCAGAAGGCGAAGACATTACATTCCCATATTCATCTCTCATTTCGTCTGCCCAGATGTCAGTATTTGTAGCACCCGGATAAATATTGATGATTTTTATTCCTTCTTTTCTTACTTCTTCTCTTAATGAATTTGACATAGCTCTGACGGCAGCTTTAGTAGCAGCATAAACAGAAGAAAATGTAAATGTTTTGTAAACAGCGGCAGATAAAATATTTATTATTATTCCCGATTTGTTTTTTATCATATTATCAAGTGTTAATTTTGTAGCAAAAAATGTACCTCTGAAATTAACATCACACATCTGCTGAAATTCATCATGCGAAATATCCTTCATCTCTTTGAAATATGATACTCCGGCATTATTTATCAGAATATCTATCTTATTCTGCTCTGTAATAATCTCATTATATGCTTTTAAAATATCATCAGTATCAGAAAAATCAGTAATGATATTTTTAATTTTTGGATTAGGATTTTCACTTCTCGAAGTATTATATACTATTGCATTTTTCTTAAGGGCATTATTGGCAACAGCACTGCCAATTCCCTTACTTGCTCCTGTTATCCATAATATTTTATTTTTAAGCATTATATCACCATTATTAAAAATATTTTAAATTTCTATAAAACTAACCTTCCGAAGTATTAAAAATCTTCGGAAGGTTAAATATTTAGCATTCAGTTTTTGAAAACTATTTTATAATTGGTCTGCCGGCATAATTTGCTTCCAAACCAAGCATTTCTTCTATTCTGATAAGTTGATTGTATTTCGCAACTCTGTCAGTTCGGCTCGGCGCTCCTGTTTTTATCTGTCCCGCATTTGTAGCAACTGCAATATCAGCTATTGTAGTATCTTCTGTTTCTCCTGAACGGTGTGAGATAACTGCATTATAACCGTGCTTTTTAGCAAGAGATATGGTATCAAGTGTTTCAGTTAAAGTGCCAATTTGATTTACTTTAATCAAAATTGAATTACCAATACCTTCGTTGATTCCTCTCTGCAAAAACTTAGGATTTGTTACAAACAAATCATCTCCGACAAGCTGAACTTTTTTGCCGAGTTTATCAGTTAATTTTTTCCAACCTTCCCAGTCATTTTCATCAAGTCCGTCTTCGATAGAAATAATCGGATATTTTTCGCAAAGAGTATTATACCAGTCCACCATATAATCAGTATCGTGAAGCTCACCTGAAGATTTGAACATTTTATATTTGCCGTCTTCAAACATTTCACTTGCAGCTACATCCACAGCAAGCATAAAGTCCTCTCCGGGCTTATATCCTGCTTTCTCGATTGCTTCAAGTATTACGTCGAAAGCTTCTTCGTTGGATTTAAGAGAAGGAGCAAAACCACCTTCATCGCCTACTGAAGTATTATACCCTTTTGATTTGAGTACTTTTTTCAGATTATGAAATACTTCTACGCCCATTCTCAATCCATGAGAAAAAGAACCTGCTCCCACAGGCATAATCATAAATTCCTGAATATCTACATTATTATCAGCATGGCTTCCGCCATTCAAAATATTCATCATAGGTGCAGGAAGCAATTCAGCACTAATACCACCGAGATAACGATAAAGCGGCAAATCATGATACATAGCAGCAGCTTTTGCAGTAGCAAGAGATACAGCAAGTATGGCATTGGCTCCGAGCTTGGATTTGTTTTCAGTACCATCAAGACTTATCATAATATCGTCTATCTGCCTCTGGTCGGTAGCATCAAATCCTTCAAGAGCATCAGCAATAATTTCATTTACGTTATCTACAGCTTTGGTAACTGCTTTGCCAAGATATTCATTTTCGTCGCCATCACGCAATTCGTGAGCCTCGTGTTCACCGGTGCTGGCTCCTGAAGGAACTGCAGCACGCCCAAAAGAGCCATCTTCCAGCTCCACATCACATTCAACAGTAGGATTCCCTCTGGAATCCAGTATTTGTCTGGCAAAAATATCCATAATTAATGAAGACATATTTTACTCCTTAAAAAAAATTTAAAAATTAAGTTCATCTATTTTTTTTGCAAGAGTGAAATCAAGCTCTGTAAGTCCGCCCTTATCATGATTTGATAGATTCACTCTTACTTTATTCCATCCGTATATTAATATATCGGGATGATGGTCGAGAGATTCTGCAATAATTGCAATAGCATTTACGACACCCACAGCAGCAGCAAAATTTGACGCTACTATTTCTTTATTTATCTCGCTATCCTTTCTTTCCCAGCTATTAAGTTCGGAAAGATGATTCTTGATTTCCTGTTCATTAAGCAAATTTGTTTTACTCATAATTGCACCTCATAAAAATTTAAAAATATAAAAAAGCCATTAATAAAATTAATGAATTTTCAATTAATTTTATAATGGCTTTTGTAAAAATTAATTTTAATTACAGATGACTTTCCAATCTTTCTACTATTTGCTGCTTTGGAACAGCTCCGATAATAGAATCTACTACTTCACCATTTTTAAAAATCAAAACGGTAGGGATAGATCTTATGCCATATTGCTGTGCTGTATTTTGATTATTATCTACGTCTAATTTGGTAATTTTCGCCTTTCCTTCGTATTCAACAGCTAACTCTTCTACGATAGGAGCTATCATTCTGCAAGGTCCGCACCATGCAGCCCAAAAATCAATTAAAACCGGAACATCCGATTTCAACACTTCGTTTTCAAATTGGTCATCTGTCAAGTGAATAGGTTGAGCCATTTTTACTCCGTTATTACTTATATTTGAACAAAATATTTACATCATAAATTAATATGACGAAAGATAAATACAAAGATTGAAAGAAATATTTTATAAAAAAAAATGATTTTTTTTCAAAAAAAGTTTGGTAGTTTCAAAAAAAGTCCTTAATTTTGTACTTCATAATTGAGCGAGGCCCCATGGAGTAACGGTTAGCTCACCAGCCTTTCACGCTGGCAGTACGGGTTCGAATCCCGTTGGGGTCACAGATTAACTACAAAAAGCCTGAAAGCACAACACTTTCAGGCTTTTTTAGTTTGAGAGGGTACTGATAGGGGGACAGTGTTATTCTTCAATTATAAATCTTTTCTTTTAATCTGATGAGTTTCTTTAAACAGGGAATACAATCAGACCTCTGCTATGCTTCTCCTTAGCCTGATTATAATACTCAACTTTTATTTAATCTTTTCTTTTTATTTATGAATAATTGGGGCTAAGTAAAAAAAAGTCATTATTTACTCAAATGGCTTTTTTCCTATTGATTAATTTATTATTTTTAGATTAATTGGATATATTAATTAGAAAAATAAATTTTGGTGTTAATGTGAAACAATTTTTTTTACTCATTCTGGCAAGCCTTATTGTCTTAAGCACACAATCTTATGCTGTCTCTGATTCCACAAATTCAAAATTTGGAGTTTACGGTGGCGTAAATTACAATCTTCATACTGCTGATTTTTTCAAATTGCGTGATATTCCAAATTGCTGCCCTGATTTTGAGTCGGGTTCGGGTATTGGAATAAATGTCGGTATTTTATATGAATTGAGACTTACTAATTCATTGTGGCTCGCTGCAAGACTTGGAATGACAACCTTCGACGGTCTTCTTACCAAAGATGAAACAACCACAATTATTATTGAGTCAGGTCCCGTTGACGGCACATTCGAGCATGAAATGGAAGGGAAATTTATGAATATCGGGCTTGAACCAACTCTGAATTACAATCTATTTTCGGGATTTTATCTTTTTGGCGGTGGAAGGCTTGGAATGAATATGACATCTACCTATGACCAAAAGGAAACAGTAGTCGGTTACGGTACATTTGCCGATGAAGACGGCAATGATACTTTCAGCTCTGTGCGAAACGATTTAGACGGTGATATTCCCGATGCTGTATCTATGCAGTTTGGAGCGGTGGCAGCTGGTTTTTACGAATTTCCATTGAATAAAAAAAGTGATTGGCTTTTCGCACCTGAAGTATCGTTTTATCTGCCATTTACGTAAATGGTCGAAAATACAGACTGGAAAGTTAGCTCACTAAGGGCTGGTATTGCATTGAAATACGCCCCAATTCCAAAACCACCAAAGGAAGAAATTTATGAAAAAGAAATTAAAATTGATACTATTCAAATAGAAAATGATTTGATTACAGAAAACAGGTTTTCTATCTGAAATGAAAATGTAAAAACTGAAACCTTCGAGACAAAAACACAGATCATCAATACAGAATATCTTACAATAGTGGATACTCTTTTCAAGGTCAAGAAATATTTGCTTGATGGTAATATTACAGCAGTAGGTGTAGATGAAAACGGCAATGAAATTCCAAATCCGGTATTTACAATAGAGGAGTTTGTTTCTAATCGCCTTGACCCGCTTTTAAATTATGTATTCTTTGAAGATAACAGTTCAGAAATTCCAAACAGATATATGAAACTAAATAATTCAGACGCAAGAGATTTTGAAATAAATGATTTATTCAGAGAGAGTACGCTTGATATTTATTACAATATGCTGAATATTATAGGCAAGAGAATGTATGTTCACAAAGAAACGACAATTACACTTGTCGGCTGCAATTCAAATCTCAATGAAGAAGAAGGAAATCTTGAGCTATCCGAAAACAGAGCTAAAGAAGTAAAAGAATATCTTGTAGATGTTTGGAATATTGACGAAAACAGAATAAAAACAGAAAGCAGAAATTTGCCTGAGCAGGCTTCCACACCGATAGAAGAAGCGGATAAAATACAGGAAAACCGCAGAGTAGAGATTTATTCGGACAGTTATGAAATATTAGAACCCGTATTTATTGAAAAATTGGACAGAACTGCAAATCCTCCGATTGTGAGATTTAATATAAAAGTTGATTCAGAAGCAGGTATTGTTTAGCCTCAAATGTAAACAAACAATATAAATGTTAATTATAAGTGTTTATTAGTTTTACAAATGAGGAACAAAATGGCTGCAAAAAGATATTCTAGTGATGAAAAAGTAATGATAGTTCGTGAATTTATTGATAGTGGTGTACCTATTAGTGACATTGCTGAGAGCTGTGATTTGATACTATCTAATCCAACAGTAAATGGCGGTAATGCTGAAATAGACTTAATAAACGGCAGATTCAATCTTCTGGGAGTATGCTATGAAGGCGGAGCAAGATTAATAAGTCCTTCATCCAAATCAGGCATTACATCAATTTCTCCTAACCCAACCGACGGCGAAATAGAAATCGGATTAAACCTAATCGAAAAAGGTTACACAACACTCACAATATACAACACAATGGGCGAGAAAATGAGTTCAATTATGTCAGAAAACATCGCAATAACAGGCGAACAGTTAATCAATTTAGATATATCAGAATATTCATCCGGCTTATATTTTATAGTTTTGAAAACGCCATCGCACCACTTCACAGAAGAAGTGATGATATTGAAATAATTTATCAATTTAATTCATCCGATGGCTTACTGAGTCATCGGATGAATTGATTTAAAACTATTTTTCATAATATAAACTAATCCCTCACTTTTACAAAAAGGGAGAAAAATCTTGTCTTTCCTCCTTTTTGTAAAAGCCCCGACACGTCGGGATGCAAGCAGAGGTGGCTCACCGTAGGTGAGACGGATGATTTACCTCTTCACAAATTTCTCTACTCTCTCACCAATT
>CAZIXJ010000094.1:1837-8252 GCA_964542835.1 uncultured Hyphomicrobiales bacterium | reverse complement strand
AAAGAAATTTCACCTTACATACTTATAAGTATTCATTTGTAGAAGCTAATGATATATTTGGTTTTCAATTTTTAGCACAAAATGGGAAATTTTCCTTTTATATTGCTCCAAATCATTTGAATGATAATTCTGATAATTTGATAACAAACAGTATTTTGGAAATTGACAACGAAGTTAATTATAATGATGGTTGGCATTATTTTAAAATAGATTATGATAAAATACCAATAGATGAATCTAAATTACTTCAAATTGCAAAAAACATTATTGAGTTAATTAAAGTATAACTCCCACTCCCCGGCACACCTCGTGCCGGGGCATATATAACATAGGAGAAATAAAATTATGAGTAAAGAAATGTTTAAACCCGAAAATCTGTCTATTGCTCAGATGTTCGGAAATGAGAATGCTTATTATCAAATGCCGATTTATCAGAGACCATACGCTTGGGGAGAAGACCATGTAAAGCAACTCTGGGATGATTTGCTGGATGCTTTTCTCAGCAATCAGCAGGACCCCGAAGCAGACGCCAATTATTTTCTCGGTTCTGTAGTAGTGGTGGATACCGGAAACAATGTATCGGAGGTAATTGACGGGCAGCAGAGACTTACGACTTTATCAATTTTGTTTTGCGTAATCAGAGATATGCAATTAGCTATAAATGATGCCAATATCAGAAGGGTTTTGAACAGCATCAAATCCCATATTGACGAAAAACCAAGAGTGAAAATCACTACTCTACTGCAAAATCAGCTTCTGTTTGAAGATAAGGTTTTGAATAAAGTGGATTTTGATGCAGATAACAGAACAATCAATAACAACAGATTTTTGCAGAATGCTCTGATATTCAAAGATTTGATTTCCGATGCCTTTAAGCATGATAATAAACTAAATGATGATAATATCAATGATTTCATTGATTATATTTTCAATCAAACTACAATGATAAAAGTAACGTGCTTCAATGAATCATTTGCTATCAAATTATTCAGTATATTAAATGACAGAGGTATGAATTTATCACCTGTTGATATTATAAAAGCACTGATGCTTCAAATGTTAGACGAAGAATTGCACAGACAACAATTTATGGAAATTTGGAAGAAAATTGAGGAGATGTCCCACCTAAAAGGTAAAATGTTGAATCTTTTTTCTTTGTATTTCTTTTTCAGAGAGAATAAACAAATTAAAAAGGCATTGCAGGATGAATATAAAATTATTCTTAAAGAAGCCGACCCTGCAAGAGAAATTATTAGAATATATGAATTCGCCCATATTTTAGATGATATTCATGATATGCATGATAATAAATATATTTCAATGCTCAGATACACTCCTTTCGGCGATTACTGGAAAGCAGTTCTTACAACAGCTCTTTTGAAATATTATCCTAATATTGATGAACTTTTAGTTTTATTAACCAAATATTATTATCAAAGTTGGATTTCCGGCGGTACTAACAATCGTATCAAACAAACTTCACTTGAAATAATCAAATTGCTCAAAGACAAAAAGGAAATTACTGAAATTCATAAAGTTATAAAAGATAATCTTACAAAATATGAAAATTATAAGAATTATCTGACTGCCGAAAATATAAGATGGAAAAACTGGGTAAAACCTGTTTTGCTCTCAATAGAATACTTTATGGTTGATAACAAAAAATATGAAGAAATCAGAAATGATATACATTTAGAGCATATCCTGCCCGAATGCTGGAGCGATGAAAGGCTTAACTGGAAAGATTATTTTACTGAAGAAGAAGCAAATAAATATTTGAATTCACTTGGCAATCTTACTTTGTTATCCGGTAAAAAGAACAGCAAAGCAAGCAACAAAAACTTTTTGGATAAAAAGAAAATATATGACCGAAACGGTTACGACGGCAAGACGAGTTTTGAAGTTACAAAATTATTACTTGAAAATAACGAATGGACTCCTGCAAAAATAGAAGAACGCAGAGAATGGCTATTAAAAGAGATTTATAATATATTTGATTTTTGATATAATTTGAGACCCGGCACTTCACCGGTGCAGGGGCATATAAATAACAAATGGAATAATCCCTATGAAACTAAAAAACATAATTTATCTGCATGGTTATAAAGGCGAAAATTCGGTAAAATATCAAATACTGAAAGATTATTTCGGTGATGAGTATAATGTAATAAAATTTGTGCAGTTACCCGAACCTGCAAAGAATATTGAAAAAATTGAGAATGAAGTAAATTCCGAGAACAGTTTTATAATTGGCTCAAGTCTTGGCGGATTTTATGGGCTGCTTCTAAGTCTGAGGCGTAATATTCCCGCTCTGCTTATCAATCCGTCATTCAATCCTGATATGGGTCAGCTAAAAGATGAATTTCCGGAAAAATATCTTTTGCAGTTTGCTGAATTAAAAAAAGAAATACGGCATTTGCTTGAAAGTAAAGACGATTTTCAAATAGAGAATTTCATAGCAAAAGATGATGAATTGCTAAACCATACTGAACTAATCAACTATTTCAACATTAAAAATATCCCTGTTCATCTTTTTGATGATAAGGGACACGGCTTTAAGGATTTTCAATACGAACTCGCTCAGGTAGGAACAATAATCAAGGAATATGAATAAAAACTACAAATCTACAGTTGTTCCGATATATAAAAAAAGATTTTGAATTTTATTTCGTTTACTTTTATAATTGATTAAACTGAGGATGGTTATGCAGACAAGAGTTGAATTAAATATAGACAGAAATGTAGTTGATTTTGCTGAGCAATATGCCAAATCAAAAAATACTGATTTATCTTCATTGGTGGAAGAGTATTTCAATTCTTTAAATAATAGAAAAAGGAATAAGTTTTCTCCCCAAATTGAAAAAATAAGCAGAGTTATACAATTGGATGAGAATTATAATTATAAAGAGGATATTGCTGATTATCTTACCGGAAAATATTAATGAACAAATTATTTCTTGATACGAATATTCTTATAGATGTACTATCCAAATCTGCCAAGTGGTGTGTATTTTGTGAGAATTGGGTATCAGGTGGAGATGTTTGTGAAGAGGTGAATGTGAAGCCGACGGCTTAAGCCGTCGGTTGCCTGAAAATTGAATCATAAGCAATCAATGGGGCATGCCCCATTGTCAAACGGCGAAAAGGGAAATAACCTCAGGGTTAACCCTGTGGTTGATTTGTAGAGACGAGGCGGTGCCTCGTCTTTGTGGCAGTAGCTTTGAAATCCACCTCTGTGGCTTTACAGATGCTCCACCGGGTCGTCTCTACATTTATTTCAGATGCCATCCCGAATTGAATTCGGGATGGAACAGATTAGACTAAAGCCTTATATTTCAAGGAATTAATCAAACCACGAGATAAATCTCTAGGGGCTGATGAATAAATTCCAATATTAATAATTATTTTTCCGATACATCTTTCCCGGCTGATTTTTCTTTATCTGCCATTTTAATATCGCCCATTTTCATTAAAGTTTCCAGTTCAGGCAAATTCTCGAGGTCTTTTACTCTTTCAGGTCTGTAGCCGAGTGCTTTGAAATCCATTATACCATTTTTCTGGTGGCAATCTTCACAATCAAAAGCATCTTTTGTAATTCCGTGATTAACCATAAGCGTACCCATTTGTCTCATCCATCTCGGCTCTACGTTCTTAAGCTCACCATCCTGAAGAGGGAAATCTGTATTCCATTCGTCCACTCCGAAATACTTCATAAATTCATCCATCATATAGATTTTGAATGGTGTTTCGTACATACGCTTTACGATAGGATTTTGAATGGCAGTTTTTACCGCTTCTTTTGTTTCACCTGTTTCATAATAAACATTGTAGTCAAAAGGTAATATCATCGCTCCGTATGGTCCTCTGTTGGTAAGATCTTCATACATATAAGCATTAAAGAGCTTAAAAGGATATATCTTGCTTTCTCCCATTTGCATCAATGGTCTCAGATTGGCTTCCACTTCTCTTTTCCTTTTTTCAAGCATTTCGGGTGTAAGCTGGCTCAAAGTATTAACTGCTGACTCTACGTATTTATCTACATCCATATCAGGATAGTGCTTTTTTAGCTCCATAGCTGTATGTCTTATCTCTGCGATTACTTCAGGGTCCGTAATCTTCGTCATTTGATTCATAAACGGGTCATAGAGTTTCAAACCGTTTGGATTATCTCCGAGAGCATTTGCAAGGAAAGTACCGTTGCCATTGAACCAAAGATATGTAAAACCTTTGCCGGGTTCACCTGAACGGTAAATATCAGTAGGTGCAAAAATTCCTTCGTGCTTTTCAAACTCAGGATGCACCCAGTCTCTCATTACTACATTTACATCTTCCAACTTTGTAATATGGCAGGTTTCGCAGGCAAGTCTGTTTACGTGTCCGTTCAGTATTATTCTTGTTTTTTTATTAGCGGTATGCGGAGCAGATGTATGACAATTTTCGCATGCAACTTCTTTGCCCGGCAGGTCGTTACCTACGAGGTCAGTTCCTTTGGTGCCTCTCGGTATTTTATGCCCCTCGGGAACGTGGCAGTCGGTACATTTAAGCCCTGCAGCAGCGTGAACGTCGTCGTGTTTACTGAATGGATTTCCTCTTTTTGCTCCTGTATGCAGAAGTCTTTTGTTTTTAAAACCGAGAGATTTTGCAGCAACATTATGAGGATATGCATCTCCTCCCATATTATGTTGATGACAGCTAAGACAGTTGTCATTTGTCGGCTTTGTTACAGTCATAGCTGCTTTCATAGTTCTGTCCTGATTCCAGCGTGTACCGTTTTCATCTTTTATTACAAATCGGTAATTCATATCATATGTCTGAGAATGACAAATCAGACAGTCTATTCCTTCTTTTGCAGATGCTGTTACATCACCTATGGGCATCATCTTCTCCGTAGCGGGATGATAATTTCCTCCTATATGGCACTGACCACAACCTTCACTCCTCAATACTGTTTCAGATTCTCCGTTTTCATTTTCAGGCTTTGATTCTATCAGAGCTGCCCAGCCTGTCCAGGAAAAAGAACCGGGTATTCCGCAGGCTCTGTCAATTTTTCCTACGGGGATTTTCCTTGTGCCTTCATTTACTTTTCTGCCGTCATAACCGTATGTGGTAAAGCCGTCCGCCATAGTCTGAAATTTATAATGCATTGTTTCCATTACATTTTCGAGTGTATTAACTGTTTCGAAAGTACCGTCAGATTTTTTTACGGTTATTGTTTCGTGACAGGAGAGACAGGTTTCAGGTCCTTTATATTTTCGAATACCTTCTTTTCTGAAATATTTTATGTGGTCGAATGAATTATCATCCTGAAATGACTTTGTATTCATAATAATTGATTTTTTAATGTTTGATGAAAATTCGTTTTCTTCATCAATTTTTTTATCGGCTTTTGATTTTCTGTACTCATAAGTGAGTTCGGAAGCAAGCTGTTCAAATTCAGAATCACTCAGCTTTACAGATGAATCATAAGTAAGTTTGGCATTTGTTACGCCTGTGTATGCTTCAAATATCGGATTATAAAGAAACTGCATAAACAGAAAACCAAAAAGAAAAATAATTGCAACTACTGAAACTGTGCGTGCATATTTGTTTTTATTCCAAACGATTTTTTTTAGAACTTTAGTTATATCAGATAATTTCATTTTTCAACCCTTTTTATTTATTGATTTTTTTTTCGTTTTCCATCTGAAAAAGCCGTGAGTAAATATACCTGCAATTACTGTGATAAAAAATATTAAACTGAGATTATCGAGAAAGACATTTCTTGTAGAACCAATTACATAAGCATTACTGAGCAATATGCCGTTAGTAAATCCTTTCTTTTCTATTGATTCCTTGTGAGTATGCTTGTACAGTTTCGACATCAACACGGAATTTTGTGAATGACAGCTTTCACATTTTTTTACGGCTTCTTCTTTCGGCAATATTTTGTGTGATAAATTATATCCGTCATATGATGTATGACAATCAATACACCTTACGCTCTCCCAGTGGAGAGGAGCATTAGGCAGCCAGTTATGAGTAAGTTCGAGTGGAGGCATTTTAATATTTTGAAGGCTTCCCTTTGCAAAATCAGAATTGTGGCAGTTAAGGCACATATTATTGTCATATTTTATTTTATCTGCCGAAGGAATATTATTCTTATTAAAAGAATGTGGATTATGACAACTAAAACAAGAAAATTTGCCGTCATGTAATTCTGAATGAACACTCAATTCAAACTCTTCGAATATTTTTTCAGCATCTATGTTTTTAACTTTTTCTTTCAAAACAGGATTATTAGAAATAAATGCGGAATTTTTATCATGGCAGTTAATGCAGCTCACTGATGAAGATAAAGTATCTGAATGGGGCCATTTTTCAAATCCGATTATGTGGCAATCTGTGCAATTCAGGTTTTTATGAATAGAATTTTCAA
>CAZIXJ010000094.1:0-1827 GCA_964542835.1 uncultured Hyphomicrobiales bacterium | reverse complement strand
AATTCTACGGTATTTACGTGAAATGATCTGATAGTACCGGTTTCCTCTTCAATTACTGAAAGTGTAGAAGACTTGTGGCACCTTATACATTTATCATTTTCTGCAAATGCAATTTGATTCGCAGCTAATAAAATAAAAAATATTATTATTCTTTTCATTTTCTTTTTGCTTTTATTTATATTTCTAATTAGCAATATAATTGAAATCATATGCAAAAAAAAGAATATAATATTTTGTGTAATTATGTGTTGTTATGTTTTACATTATAATTATTTAGTATCGTCTAAAATTAAATATTTTTTTAAACAAATTATACAGGAAATAATAATGAAATCAGGAAAATTTCAGATTGATGTTGTTGATACGGGAATTTTTGCATTAGACGGCGGTGCCATGTTTGGAGTAGTACCTAAGCCTCTCTGGTCAAAAGCATATGACAAAGGTGATGAAAAAAACAGAATACCTCTTGCCAGCAAGCCTTTGCTGATAAGATGGAATGACAAAATCGTACTTGTAGATACGGGAAACGGTACTAAATATGATGAAAAATTCGTAAAGATTTATGATATTGACGTAGAAAAGTCTGATATGGATTTGGCTTTAAGTAAATATAATCTAAAGACTTCAGATATTACCGACGTAATTCTTACTCATTTGCACTTCGACCACGTAGGCGGAGCTACTAATAATAATAACGGGAATATCGAGCCTGCATTTCCGAATGCAAAATATTACGTTCAGAAAGAACAATATGAATGGGCTTTAAACCCAACTGAAAAAGACAGAGCTTCTTTTATGAATTTTAACTATGTACCTCTGAAAGAAGAAGGCGTGCTGGAATTAATTGACGGCAAAGGTGAAATATTTCCCGGTATTAATGTAATTCCGGTTTACGGACATACTAAAGCAATGCAAATGCTTGATATTGATACAGGTAAAGACAGATTTCTTTATCCTTCCGACCTATCCCCTACTGCAGCTCACTTCCGTACCCCTTTTGTAATGGGATATGATAATTATCCTCTTACTACCATCGAGGAAAAGAAAAAATATTTTTCAAAAGCGTATGAAGAAAATGCAATTATTATCCTTGAACATGATGCTTTCAGGCAGGCTATCAGACTTGGAACCGATAAAAATAATTTCATAGCAAAAGAAGAAGTGCTGATTTCTGAATAGCACTTCTTCCGGTATTTACCTGTATAAAATTCATTTATCCAAATATATTAATTATTTGATTTTAATTAATCTGCTTTGATATTTCTAATCCAAGTTCCTTCAAGCATAAGTTGTCTCGGAGTGCAGGTTTCCTCTGTGGCTTCGAGAGTTAATTGTTCGCCTGAAATTGAAAATTCATATAAACCGTCATCAGGGCAGTCGGAATCATTATAAATAGTAAGTATTTTACCTTCTGTTCTGTAATCAGCATAAGAATTAGTATGACCTTCTGCGGGTTCTGCAAGAAGAAATGCATAATCTCCATCTTCCTCAAATAACAAGTAAACTCCGAAAGTAAGCCCCTCATTATCTGTTACAGTTCTTTCCCACATTCCAACAATAGCATCATCGGAAGAATCAATACAATCACAGTCTTCTTCGCAGGAAACAAATAAAGAAAACATCAAAACACTCAAAATCAACATTAATTTTTTCATAAAATCAACCTTTATTAATAATAAAATGTAAAATTGTTAAATCCAAGTTAATAACTTTCTTTAATTATTGAAAGATATTTTTCTTATTTGCTAAATTATTTGTAAATTTTGATTCAGATAATGATATATAATGTTATACATGTTTTGCGTTAGCTCTGAGGCTTTTTTTATT
>CAZIXJ010000093.1:0-8336 GCA_964542835.1 uncultured Hyphomicrobiales bacterium | reverse complement strand
AAGTGTGGCAAGACGGAGGATTACCTCCTTATTCCGGGCAGACACACAGGTCTGCCTCTACATTTTTTTATCCGATGGGGATGCCCTTCCTGATAATACCTGCCATAAAGACGCTCCACCGCTCCTTCAATAAGCACAACAGACTTTTTAGGGATTCTCTAAAAAAAGTTTACAGCTTACCTCTCTGACTTAATCTTTCTGCTATTCTTGCAGTTAGATTGCTTGGTAACGGAAGAAAGAAATACAATATTGAAAATCGTTCTTGCATTTAAACTTCATTTCAATTATTTTTGCAGGTTATATTATAAATATTTTTAAATAATTTTCAGGAGATTTGGAATGTATAAATACTTATTGGGTTTTCTTTTTCTGATGCTGCTGTTCGGTTGTAATGATGATACAAATATTACAAATATCAACGGGTTTGACCGTCATCTCGTAATAATAGCAGACGACGAGCCTACAAGCGATATGATAATAAAGATAAAAGGTCTCGTTAATAAAGAACATCCTGACGTGAACATCCACTATTTTCCGGCAAAACCGTTTGATGTATCGGAAGCATCTTATCTGCTTGAACTCGCAGCAGAAAGCTATCCTGAAGATACATATTTTGCCGTAATAGTAGACCCGGGCTTAAATGACGATAAGCTGATAATAAAAAGCGGTGAAAGAACTGTACTTGCTCCTGATAACGGAGTAAGCACACGGTTCAACAAATTATTCCCTCCCGAAGAAATCATCAAAGTAAATAATCTATCTATATATGATAATGAATATGATAAAATCGTTAGTATTCCCGCAGATATTTTTTATTCAAAATCAATTAATTATATGCTTGGCGACTCACCTGCATCGGATTTTGGTGAATCAACAAATGAGATAAAAGAGCTGGATATTACAGAGCCTGCATATAACAATGGAGTTGCTGAAGGAGAGGTGCTTTTCGTATATAACTTCGGAAATTGCGATACAAATATTCCAAAAGATATTATGAATAATTTTGAGCAGGGAGACCTGCTTGAAATAAGCACAGAAAGTAAAACTTTCTTTGCTGTTTACGGCAGCAACTATTCTGCAGTAGAAATGAATGAAAACGTAGCTGTAATTTCGGGAGAGGATGATTTGAGGCTTGCCGTAAATTATGGAAATATTTCTGAAAGATATGATTTGCATTCAGGCACAAAAATTACAATAAAGAAAGCAAAGATAAAAGCAGGTATTCTTCAGTATAATAATTCAGGTCTGGTGCAGGATATAGTAGCAGGTACTATAGCCTCACTTACTGAAAAAGGATTTATCGAAGGCGATAATATTGAATACATCATAAAGAATGCCGAAGGAGATATTCCGTCCCTTAAAAATCTTACGGATGAATTACTTTCCGAAGGGATTGACATAATTATCCCTGTATCTACTCCGGCTGCACAGGCGGCGATTGATTTTGTTCCCGAAAATATTCCCGTAATATATACTTATGTAACTTCTCCGGAATTTGCAGGTATTTTAAACAAAAGAACTAATGTGGCAGGGCTTTCAGATGCTACAAATGTAAATGATTACCTCACATTCGTAAAGGAACTTCTGCCTGACATCTCAAAAGCCGGCAGGTTGTATAATCCGGATGAAGCAAATTCACAGTTCTTTCAGGAGAATTTTGTAAAAAATGCTCCGTATTTCGAGTTGGATTACGTTACGAGAGAAGTTACAAATGCTGCAATTCTTAGCGGTGCATTCGATAATTTGCTGTCTTCAGAACCTGACGCAATACTAATCGGTGCCGATAATACTATGAACCTAAATATGCAGACTCTGTCTGATTTGTGCAAAGAGAATAATATTCCACTCATAGGAGATTCAGGACCGAATACTTATGATGGAGCATTAGCTTCTATTTCAGTTGATTATGATGCACTTGCTAAATCTACCGGAGATTACACTTCCAAAGTAATACTCGGGTATCCTGCGGATGAACTGGAAATAAAAAGATTCGGTAATTCTGTAATTTCTCTTAATCAATTAACTGCAAACGCTATTGGATTTGAATTTCCACAGGCAATAATTGACAGAGCAGCAGAAATTCTGGAATAATACCAAACCGATTTCAGGAATATGGAAAAAAACGGTAGTTCATACCAAGTTGCATTAAAAGAAACAACTCATCAAACTTTTTAAATCTGTATCCTTTTTAATTGCCCCGAGTTTTTAACTCGGGGTGTGTATTGAGTTGGTATTAATGGCGTTTTAATATCAATCTGCTTTTAGGTATTAAATCACAAAAAAAACAGCTCGGTTTTAGGGTATGAAATTTCCTAAAATCGAGCTGTTTGTTTACTTTCAGTAAAAATGTATTTCCGGTTAGGAAAAAATTATATTCCTTTTTCAAGGAACTCAATAAATTCCTGCTCATCTCTCGTAAAAGTCTTTGTAGCAATTACTTTTTCATCAGGAGTAATTAATACGTAAAGCGGAAGGTCAATAGAGCCGAATCTCTCCTGCTGCATATTCTGATGCGATTTATAAGGCTCGCCTTTTTTGTCGGTATATAGCTTTACTTTTACAAAGTTCTGAAATTTTTCTGCTACTGCCGGCAGTGGGAATATTCTTGATTCCATCCATTTGCAGTTTGTGCAAAAATATCCGGTAAAGTCAATTAATATATTTTTATTTTCAGATTTTGCTTCTGCAAGTGCCGCTTCATAATCGTTTACAAACCAGTTGGCTTTTTCGGCAGTTTGTGCATTGCCTCCGGTGCTTAATGCAGGAGCAGCCATACCGGCTATATTGCCGTATGTCTGAGTAGGCAGGAATGCATCAAGTTCGCCCATAGATTTTCCGAATAGCCCCGTAAAAAGCCATACAGAAATCGATGCGAAAATAAGAGCTATTACTATTCTTACAGAACCAACTGCATCTACGGGGGAATCATGCCCCAGTCGGAATTTGCCAAGTATATAGAAAGTAATCATTATGCCGGCTGCTATCCATATAGAAAGGAAAAGCTCACGCGTAAGAAATTCTATATCCATACCTACAAGCATATTGCTGATAAATTTCATAGTGGCAGCAATTACGAGGAATCCCATCACTACTTTTACGTTGTTCATCCAACCGCCTGCTTTAGGCATTTTTTGCAGGAATGAAGGAAACAGTGCCAAAAGGAAGAATGGTGCTGCAAGCACGGTAGAAAATCCTATCATGCCGATTATCGGATAGAACCACTCTCCGCCGCTTGCCGATACGAGTGCAGCCCCTACAAATGGTACTGTACATGTAAAAGATGCCAGTGAGAAAGTAAGTCCCATAAGGAGAACGCTTAAAATCCCTCCACCGCTCTGGCTTTTTTGATTGAGAGCATTCATTAATTTAGGGGGAATCTGAATTTCAAATGCTCCGAAAAGATTAAATGCGAAAATTAAAAATATCAGTGTAATGAATAAATTCACCCAGATACTCGAAGCCATATCGCGAATACCGGTAGCACCAAAAAGAAGTGATACCAAAAAGCCAATTAAAGTAAAGGTAATAATAATACCGAGTGCATATACTATGGAATCTCTAAGCCCTTTGCCTTTGGCTTCTTCAGCTCTTTTGGTAAAAAAGGATACAGTAATCGGTATCATTGGGAATACGCAGGGAGTAAGAAGAGATAAAGCTCCTGCTCCCATTGCAAACCAAAGGAATGAAAATATACCGCCCTCTTTGGCTTCATCAATTTCGCGGGAAGAATCAGTCTGAATTGCTCCTTCATCTGCCTGACGAATTTCTACGGTTTCCTCTGAAATATAAGCAGAGTAACTCAAAGGCGGAAGGCATGAAGAAGAATCACAAAGCTGAGCAAAAATTCCTATTTCAATACTGTCTTTTGAAAAATCCAAATCTCTTTTGGCAAGAAGAGGTACTATGAATTCTACTGTATTCTTGTAGTAATCAATATCCATTTCAAAGCCGGCATCAAATTTTCTGTCGGTTTCAGGAGCTGCCACATCTCCGGATATTTCCACAGCATCACCGGGTTCTGCAAAAAATTCTGTAGGCATAGGTCCGATGCCTTCCGCATTAATTTGCTCTTCCATAGAGTAAGTGTACCAAGGCTTTTTGAGTTCTACCGTTACTTTTACGTTGAACACTTCATCAGCACTTACCGGGCTTTTTTCAGAAGCAGCGGTTACTTTTACTTTTGCATCATCCTGCGCCGAAGCAGTATTTATAAATAAAATAAATGAGACAAATAATAATAATAAATTTTTCATTGTAATACCTTAAAATTTTACATTGCTTGAGAGTAATATACGAAAATATCTTTTTATAATTTTAATCAAAAACAAATTGCAAATTAGCAATTTAACTCTATAAAATCAAATTAATTTAAGGTTTTGCAATATTTCTGTTATTTTGTCTTTTTCTACGGGTTTTATCAAATATGCTTCGCACTGACTTTTGAAAGCCGACTTTACGTTATGAAAATCATCGAGTGCAGTAGTCATTACGATTTTTACTGCATCCAGCCCGAGTATATTTCTCTCTGCTTCTTTTTGTCTGATAAGCCTTAGCGTATCCTGCCCGTCCATCTCCGGCATCATAATATCGAGGAATATTATATCATACTTATTATCGGAATTTAAGGCTTCAGTGAATTTTTCCACTCCAATTTTTCCGTTTTCAGCTACTTCAGCTTCGCCAACTGATGTAAGGATTTCCTGCATTACCTGTGAGGTGATATAATCATCTTCTACTATAAGAGCTTTCATAATTAATCCTTTTTATACTGGGAAATTATTATTTTTGACTTGTTATTTTTTAAATATTCTTTAATTCTCTCATTTTCTGTGAGTAGCTCATTAATACTATGCTTTAGTTTTTCGTAATCTTTTTTGGCAGCAGCAAATTCCACATCTTTTGTGTTCTCATATAATTGCTTAGCTCCAATCTGACCCGATACGGATTTGAACTTGTGAGCCAGTTTGTAAATACCGTCGAAATCATCAGCTTCACACAGTGGTTTTAATCTTAATATATCTATTGCGCTTTTTTCTGTATAATAATTAATAATACGATTAAAAACGCTTTCATTGTAATTAATAGATTTCAGCAGAGAAGTAAAATCAAGTGTATCATTATCATCCCGGCAAAATAAGTTATGTAAGGCACGGATGAATTTATCTTTGGAAAATGGTTTTACAATTACGTCATCAGCTCCATGCTCCATTGCTTCATCTTTGTGTGATTTATCGGAATGAGCAGTAATTACTATTATTGCAGTTCCCTTGTCATATTTTCGGATTTCATCTATTGCTGTAATTCCGTCTGTTACGGGCATCTGCAAATCCATAAATATAATATCGAAGTTGTTCTCTTTATGCAGTTCGATAGCTTCTTTTCCGTTTTTTGCTTCTTTGTAAGATAATTTTAAATCCTCAAGTATTGTAGATAGGACTTCTCTGTTTACGAAACTGTCATCCGCTATAAGTGATTTTTTTGATTGCAATTTTTGTATTAATTCTGCTGTTATAATTTTCTCATCTTCATATTTTTCGACTTCCTCTTCCGCTTCAGTAACATTTTGAGATAACGGTAAAGATACAGAAAAAGCAAATTTACTTCCTTTGCCGGGTATGCTTTTAAACCAGATTTTGCCGTTCATTAATTCAATAATTTCTTTGGATATTGCAAGCCCAAGCCCGGTGCCTCCGTGCTTGCGGGTCATAGTTTGCTCTATCTGCGTAAACATCTGAAATAATTTTGCCTGGTCCTCTTCGCTGATGCCTATTCCGGTATCTTCTACGCTGTATTCAAGTGTTGCTTCATTTTTATTGGTTTCTGCTTTTAGCGAAACGAGGATTTTTCCTTTTTCAGTAAATTTTACGGCATTTGAGAGAAAATTCAGAAGTACCTGCTGTATTCTGTTGGTATCGCCATAAACGGATTCGGGTACATTTCCTGAAATGTTTTTTCCGATAGTTACATCTTCTTTATTCTTTGGTTCAATTATTTGTATTGCTTCATTAATTATCTGTAAAGGATTAAAATTTTCCTTGATAATTTTGAATTTGCCTGCTTCAATTTTTGATATATCCAGAATATCATTAATTATCAACAGAAGTGAATCGGCTGATTTTTTTACTACTGAGGCATAGTATTTCTGTTTATCATTAAGTCCCGAATCAAGTAAAAAACTTGACATACCGATAATTCCATTCATCGGGGTACGCAGTTCGTGGCTCACTTTAGCAAGGAAATTACTTTTGGCTTTATTTGCAGTTTCAGCAGTTTCTTTAGCTTTTATGAGGTCTGTTTCAATTTTTTTCCTTACTTCAATTTCATCCTGCAAGCTTTTATTAAGTAGTTGAAGGTCTTTAGTTCTTTCTTTTACTTTTTCATCAAGATGAATATTATGCTCTTCGAGTTCTTTGTGGATTTGTTTCAAATCGGTAATATCTTCGTTTACCTGCACAAAATGCTCAGTATCGCCGGACTTAGATATAATGGGAGTAATCGAAGTCATAGACCAGTAATTAGTACCATCATATTTTTTAAATCCCTGAAGCTCACCTCTCCAGTTCTTTTTTAAGGATATTGCATCCCTGTATTTCTGATAATTATTCGATTCAATTTCATTATAAAAAAAATCCTGAACTTTTTTATTATCAGTCTCGCTTTTCTGAAATCCCGTTACGGTATAAAAAGTATTATTGGCAAATTGAATTTTTCCGGCTGGGTCTGTAATTATTACTATACTCGCACTTTGTTCGATAGCGCTGGAGAGCAACCTGATTTTTTCATATTGTTCCTGAATTTTTTGCTCGAGGAGTATTTTATCGGCTACTCTGTTGATAGCTTCCTCGAGGTCGTTTTTTTTAATGGGTTTTATGATAAAATCATGCACACCGATTTTTATGGCATCAAGTAAGGTCTTTTTATCATCAAACGCCGTAGTCATTATTATCTGAGCTTCGGGATTAATTTTCCTGATTTTTTGAGCCATTGCAATGCCGTTCATCTGAGGCATAGCTACATCAGTAATTATTATCTGAGGCTTTTCTTTAAGGTAAATATCAAGCCCCTCTTTACCGTTTTCTGCAGTATAGGTATTATTTGATATTTTAGAAACAAATTTTGATAGAAAAAATCTTGATGGGTCGTCATCCTCTACTACAAGTATTTTAATGTCAAATTTTTTATTTTCCATATTACATATTTTTATCAGATTTTATAAGATTAATTAATGCTTTTGCAATATCATTCAGATGAAACTGCTTGTCCACACCACCCATTTCATATGCTACTTTCGGCATACCATATACTACCGAGCTTTCTTCGTTCTGTCCGATACTTTTAGCCCCGGCATCTTTCATTGCTTTAAGCCCTTTGGCTCCGTCAGCTCCCATTCCTGTAAGTATTACGCCGTAAGCATTTTTGGCTACATTTTCGGCGACTGAATTAAAAAGAACATCCACTGCCGGTCTGTGACCATTCACTTTATCGTCCTGATTGAGCTTTACTACGTATTGCCCTCCGGAGCGAACTACTTTCATATGATAATCTCCCGGAGCTATAAGAACTCTACCGTTCATAATTCTGTCATTTTCTTCGGCTTCTTTTACCTGCATAAGAGAGATTTCGTTTAATCTGTCTGAAAATGTTTTTGTAAATCCTTTTGGCATATGCTGTACTACTACTATGCCGGGTGTAGTAATCGGAAGGCTTTCTATTACCTGCCTGATAGCCTCAGTGCCGCCTGTGGAGGCGCCAATTGCAATTACTTTATCGGTAGATTCTGAAAGTGCCTTGCTGCCTACGATATCTCTTTTCTTTTTCTGGGTTTCTATTCTCTTGTTTTTCCAATGCGAAACATTTGCAGTGGAAGCAATTTTAATTTTTGTACGGAGTTCGTACATCATATTCTGCAATCCCTGTGCAATGTTAGTGGATGGTTTTGGCACGTAATCCACAGCACCGGAGTCAAGAGCATCGAGCGTAATCTGCTTGCCTTTCTGAGTAAGAGAGCTTACTACTACTACCGGCAATGGGTACTGTGGCATCAGCTTTTTAAGAAAAGCCACTCCGTCCATCCTCGGCATTTCAATATCAAGGGTAAGTACATCGGGCTTATGCTTGATTATCATATCGCGACCTATATATACATCAGCCGCAGTTCCGACTATCTCCAGACCTTCATCCTGTTCAAGACCTTTTTTCAGAATATCTCTTACAAGAGCAGAATCATCAATTATTAAAACTTTAATTTTTCTTTTTACTGCCATTTATCACCTTCTTATTATATTTTTTTGTAAACTGCCGGCATTACGTATTTATAATCAGTTGTTTCTCTGTTT
>CAZIXJ010000092.1:0-8457 GCA_964542835.1 uncultured Hyphomicrobiales bacterium | reverse complement strand
CAGGGGGAGGGGGTGGAGAGTGAATAGTGCGCTCTTTTTTGTACAAAATAAAGTTCTAAAATATATTTATCTTGCAGCTGTTACTATTTTATCATTTGGGGCAATGTTTATATCGCTTTCAAGGACTTACTGGCTGTTTTTTGCATTTGGAGTATTTTTGTATTTTTTCTTTCTTACTCCGAGAAAAAAAATACTTTTTCTGCAATTTACAGGAGTTACGACTGTAGCTCTTGTTGCATTCATTTTTACGTTCTGGCAGGAAAACGCTATGTTTTATCTTCAGGCGCTGGAAAAGAGGTTTCTCTCTTCCACAAAAGGACAAGAAGATGTATCATGGAAGATGCGTATGCTTGAATATAATGCAGCTTTCGAAAAAATCAAGCTTTATCCGATTAGTGGAAACGGATTAAATAAGAAATTCTATTTTTTCGATAAATACAGAGGCTTTACCCACCGAAACTCAAATATTCACAACGGGTATATATCTCTTACTTACAGAGCTGGAATCGTACTTGCATTTGTTTATTTTTTATTTTTTGCGATTTACATGTTCAAATTACTGAATATTATTCCAAAAGCACGTGACAATCTATTGAGACCTCTTGCTCTTGGTACCTTGTCGGTATTTTTGTTGTTTTTTGCAGCTAATCTTACGAGTGGACAATTCATTTACAAAGAAGCCGTTTTTACAATGGGATTTGCAATTGCTTTTGTGGGTATAATTGAGAATATTTTAAAAAATGATAATATAGAATATGAGAGCTATAGTAAGTGATAATGGTAGTTTTGCTTCCGGCAGCAGAAAAATTGTATTCAGAGTATTGATTATTCTGATTTCTCTGATTTTTATTGGCAGGCTCGCTCATCTGCAGATTTTAAAAGGCATTGATTATCAAGTGGTAAGCGAAGCTCAGGCTATAAAAAAAGTAAGTACGGAACCTAACAGAGGGCATATTTATGACAGATTTGGAAATCTTATAGTTCATAATGAGCCATCTTTTACAGTTACATTGACTGAAAAGGATTTTAATACCAAATCTCTACCGCTGCTTGAAAGCATACTTAAAATAGATTCTGCCGAAATTTACCAAATACTGAACAAATTTGATTATTATACCGAATTTACTCCCGTAAGTATTTATAGGGATGCTACAAGAGAGCAGGTAGCCCGTATTGAAGAGTTTAGCGATTATCTGCATGGTGTGGAAGTAAAAATTGAATCTAAAAGACTCTATGAAGGCAGTGCCACAATGACTCACATACTCGGTTATGTAAGAGAAATTTCTTCCGAACAGCTTGAAAAAACTCCATACAGAAAACCCGGAGATTTGATAGGGCAGACCGGGCTTGAAAAAACTTATGATAATTTTATTAGAGGCAAGGAAGGAACTAAATTTGTTGCAGTGAATAATTTTGGTCAGCAGGTTGCAAGTTTTGATGATGGTAATCAGGATATTCCTCCCAATAACGGATTTGATTTATATCTTACTCTTGATTTGAAACTCCAGTCCCTCGCTGAAAGTTTACTTGAAGGTAAAAGGGGAGCTATTGTAGCAATGGACCCTAATAGCGGTGAAATTCTCGCCCTTGCAAGCAAACCTGATTATGATTTGTCCAAATTCAGCGGCGGTGTAGATTCCAAAACTTTTACCGAAATATCCAAGGATGAATCTTTTCCGCTGATACACAGAGCTATTCAGTCTCAGTATCCTCCCGGCTCTACTTGGAAAATGCTCATTGCAATAGCTGCACTTCAGGAAGGAATAATTGATAAAAACTCTACCATATCAAGCCCCGGAGTATTTGTTTACGGAGGCAGATCATTTGGAGACCACGCTCCTGCCGGAAGTTATAACGTAAGAAGAGCTGTGCAGACTTCCTGTAATGTATTCTTTTATAAAATGGGATTGAGAATAGGGTATGAAGTATTTGAGAAATACGGAAAAATCTTCGGATTTGGTCAGAAAACAGGTATAGATTTGCCGAATGAACGCTCCGGGCTGTTTCCTACACGAGAATGGCTCTTAAAACGCTACGGAAAAAACGGCGACACCAAAGGAAGACTTGTAAATTACGGTATAGGTCAGGGAGAAATCCTTACTACTCCTCTGCAATTAGCCCGATATATTTCTACTATTGCAAACAGAGGAACAATTCATCAGCCTCATATTGTTAATTCATTTTACAATAAGAGAACTAATGAAATAGAACCAATAGATTATAAATCAGAAAAAGTACCCGTTGATGAAAGTACATTTGAAGCTGTAATTGCCGGTATGAGCGATGCGGTAAATGCTCCTGGTGGTACTTCGTGGAGAGCCAGGGTAGAAAATATAGAGGTCTGCGGGAAAACAGGAACTGCACAAAATCCTCACGGAGAAGACCACGCTTGGTTTGTAAGCTTTGCTCCGAGAGAAAACCCCAAAATAGTCGTTGTAGCATTCGTAGAAAATGCCGGCTATGGAGGTGTGGTTTCTGCTCCAATGTCTAAGAAAATAATGCAGCAATATTTTTATCCTGATTCACTGTATCAGGAGGAAAATCTTATTGATTCCACATTGCAGGTTTCGGAGATAAATTAATTCTTATTGAAATTCAGCTTTTTATTATTAGAGCATCCTTAAAAATTCAATTATAGCTCACCTCACTCTTATTTGTTTATTTCAGGCTTCCTCGACTGAAATAAACAGGCGAGGGAGCGTGTTTTACCGCATTATAATGCTAATCTTGTTGGCGAATTGGTATAAAACAATAATTTTATCAAAAAAAAATATATAATCAAATATTTTTTTGATATTTTTGAAAAAATATTTGTTCAAAAAATGAAGTAATTTTATGGTAAATTACGGACTAACATGGTGGGGTGAGCAGTGGCTCAATGCATTGTCTTATATTGATTACAGCAACAGACTGCCTCGCGGCAGGTCTTATGCTAATAAGGGTGCAGTGCTTTCTATAGATTTTAATGAAAATATTATTACAGCGAGAGTAAAAGGCAGCTATAATAATATTTACAGAGTTGCAATTACTGTACCTAAGTTCACAAACAAAGACAAAAAACTGATAATGGACTACATCCTTTCAGATAATTACATACTTACTAGTCTTCTGAACAGAGATTTGCCCCAGGATTTATATGATTTTACCGAACAAAACGGAATAAGAATATTTCCTGAAAGCTGGAGAAGCTTCAGAATGTCCTGCAGTTGTCCGGATAGCGCAAATCCCTGCAAGCATATTGCGGCGGTAATTTATCTTATGGCAAATGAAATAGATAAGAATCCATTTTTAGTTTTTAATTTGCATAATTTTGATATTCTTGATGAATTAAATAAGAGAAATATGACCGTCGAATCTGACGGGAAAGATAAAATTCCTGATATTCCCTCGCTGTTCCCGTTGGAAACTCCACCTGAAGGCAATTCTTTAGATGATGATATTTTCAACAGCATTGATTTTACTAAAATTTATCCTCTTAAAGAAGAACTGCTCTCGCTTATGGTTAGTGAGCAATTGTTTTTTCAGGGAAATATTAAAAAATCGCTGGAAATGATGTACAAAAAAACAATGCGATTTATTAAAATCAATTCTTATTATTTTGAAACCAAATATGAAATACCTTATGACTCAGGTATAAGAATTATTATTAATGAGAACTATAAAGTAAGTGATGTGATTTTCCATTCTGAAACATACTTTCACAAAACTGAGCATATAATTAAATTAATGAATTATCTGGACAAAATAGAATATAAAAATATCAAATTTTACACAGATGATGTAATTGCTCTTTATCTTTTATTTAATTTTTCAAAATTTGTAGTTCAGAACTCAGCGTTTATTCCTCAACAGATAAAAACAGATAAAGACCAATACACAATCAGATGGATACCTGCAATAATTAACGAAGATGTAAATAACATACTTAACCAAATATCTGACATATCTCCTTCGGGAATTATTTTTTTTCAGCCGGAAGAAAAAATATCCGGAAATTCATTTTATCAGTCATTGCACGCTCAGGCTGTTACTATTTCATCTCTGTTCATCAGTCAGATTGTAAATGACAGCATTGATAAAAACAGAGCAGGATATTATCTGTCGAATGTTTTTGATATGTTCTTTTTTCAGAAAAATACTAATTTCATGGATTTTACCGATAAAGAAGTACCGCACTTAATTCAATTATGGCTGAATAAATTCTACATTGCTTATAAAGATTTTGCTCCCGTAATCAGCATAGAAGAAGACGATAAAAAAGGAAGCAGGTTTAATCTCAGGATATTGATAGAAAACAGGAATGAACCTCTGGAGCAACCGGCAGATTTATTTACTTTTATAAATGACAAAAAAAATTCTAAGAATAAATATTCTATCCTGAAGGATATTGCACAAATTGCAGAGTATTTCCCTGATCTGAAGACAATTATTATTATGGAAAAGGATTTTCTTCAGTATAATAATTCTGAATTTACAAGTATTCTGCTGCAAATTATTCCTGTACTTAAATTGTTCGGACTAAAAATATTATTGCCAAATTCTCTGAAACATCTTGTAAAGCCTAAGCCTACTTTGCAATTATCCAAAAAGAGCGAAAAGCCACTTAAATCATTTATGGATTTGGATTCACTTCTGAATTTTGAGTGGCAGGTAGCTATTGGCGATGAATCTGTATCTTTTGATGATTTTATGAAGCACGTAGGTAAAATGAGCGGGTTGATTAAATATAAAGACAGATACATTTTGCTTGATGAAAAAGAACTTGAGCAATTGAAAAAATCACTCGAAGACCCTCCTTCCATAAACAGCAAAGAACTATTGAAATCAGCTCTCAGCGGTGAATATAACGAAGCAAAAATATCTGTTACTTCTTCTGTCTTAAAAATAATAAGAGAACTTACGGAAATAAATGATATTGCCGAGCCGAAAGGTTTGAATGCTGATTTGAGGCATTACCAGAAATCAGGATATAGTTGGCTTTATAAGAACACTCATCTTGGATTTGGTTCTTTAATTGCTGATGATATGGGGCTTGGAAAGACAATACAGGTGCTTACTTTATTGTTAAAATTCAAAGAAGAAGGCTCAATTAGCAAAGAAAAATCACTGATAATAGTGCCTACAACGCTACTTACAAACTGGATAAATGAAATTGCTAAATTCACACCTGATTTGAAGGCTTATGTTTATCATGGAATTAACAGAAAATTTCCAAAAGATGAGTATGACGTAATTATTACTACTTATGGTACTGTTCGTAACGATATTGAAACTATTAAGAAGCAAAAGTTTTATTCAGTAATAATTGATGAAGCACAAAATATCAAAAATCCGGAAACTTCGCAGACTAAAGCCATCAAACAAATCAAATCCAAAGTGAAATTTGCAATGAGCGGTACTCCGGTAGAAAACAGACTATCGGAATACTGGAGCATTTTTGATTTTGTTAATAAAGGATATTTGGGCAATCTTAATAAATTTAAGAAAGAATACGTTACACCGATACAGCAGAAAAAAGATTCCCACAAACTTGACAACTTCAGAAAGATAACTCAGCCATTCTTTATGAGAAGACTTAAAACGGACAAGACTATTATTTCTGATTTGCCTGATAAAATTGAGAATAATCAATTTTGTTCTCTTACAAAAGATCAAACAGCAATGTATAAGGAATTGGTAGAAAGCACACTTAAAATAATTGCAGGTTCCGAAGGTATAGAAAGAAAGGGGTTGGTACTAAAACTTATGACAAGTCTGAAGCAAATTTGCAATCACCCAAATCATTATCTGAAAAAATCTAAAGCCCAGCCTGATAAATCAGGAAAAATGCAGTTGTTATTTAACTTACTTGATAATATTCTTGAAAACAACGAGAAAACTTTAATATTTTCTCAATATAAAGAAATGGGTGAACTTCTTTCAGAAGCAATAACATTAGAAACCGGAATTAAACCGCTCTTTATGCATGGCGGCGTATCAAGAAAGAAACGTGACGAAATGGTTACGAAATTTCAGGAAGATAAGTCCAAAAGAATTTTTATTTTATCTTTAAAAGCAGGAGGGACAGGGCTAAATCTTACTTCGGCAAGCAACGTAATTCATTACGACCTCTGGTGGAATCCGGCAGTGGAAGCACAGGCAACCGACAGAGCATTTAGAATCGGGCAGACTAAAAACGTTATGGTTTACCGTCTTTTAAGCAAGGGTACAATAGAAGAAAGGATAGACCTGATGATAAAATCTAAAAGAGAGCTTGCTGAATTGACGCTGACTACAGGAGAGCATTGGATAGGGGATTTGAGTGATAACGAATTACAATCATTGGTTAAGTTGAGTAATTAGATTTTCTTTAAAATAAATGGATTGTCTGAATAAATACAGGCAATCCATTTGAAAATATTAAAATACTAAAAAATCCTTATCCAAGAATTGATAAAAATACTCCGGCTGCAACAGCCGAGCCAATTACACCGGCTACATTAGGACCCATAGCAGGCATAAGAGGATTAACATCCCCCTGAGTTTCATCAGAAACAAACTTCTGAACTACTCTGGCTGCCATTGGAACTGCGGATACACCCGCTGCACCGATGCAAGGATTAATTTTTGATTTGAGAAATAAATTAATAGTCTTTGCAAATATAACTCCACCTGCGGTACTGAAGGCAAATGCTACTGCTCCCATTACGAGAATTCCAAGTGTCTGGAAATTAATAAAATTAGCTCCTACCATAGTAGCACCGACAGATAAACCAAGAAATATAGTAACTATATCAATTAGCGAACCACCGGCTGTCTTTTTAAGTCTGTCTGTTACTCCTGACTCTCTTATCAGATTACCAAACATAAGCATACCGAGAAGCGGGGCGCTTGAAGGAATTGCAAGTGATGCAATTACTCCGGTAATAATCGGAAAAAGTATCGCAGCCTTTTTTGATACAGGCTTTGCCTGAGGCATATCAATAGCCCTTTCTTTTTTGGATGTAAGCATTCTGATAATAGGAGGCTGAATAATAGGCACAAGTGACATATAGCTGTATGCCGCTACGGCTATTGGACCTAATAAATGAGGAGCCATTTTAGAGGCAAGGAAAATTGAAGTCGGTCCGTCTGCTCCGCCAATAATACCAATTGCTGCGGATTCTTCTATAGTAAAACCAAAAAGATAAAATGCACCCAGAGCTGCAATAAATATCCCTATCTGAGCAGATGCACCAAGCATAAAAGTAAGTGGCCTTGCCAGTAGTGGTCTGAAATCAGTAAGCACGCCTACTCCCATAAATATTATAGGAGGCAGCAATTCAGTTTTTATGCCGTTTTTGTAAATAAAATGCATAATTCCATCATCATATGCACCCATTTCACCGAGAGGCAGATTGGCAAGAATTGCCCCAAAGCCTATCGGTATCAGAAGTAAAGGCTCATAATTCTTTTTAATTGCAAGATAAATTAATATTCCCGAAATCAAAAACATCAGTAGATTTTTATAATCAAGATTATAAAAACCCGATGAAGTCAATAAACTTTGAAGTCCATCCATAACTATCCTTCAACATTAATTTTTAATATTGGTTTTGTAGAATCAATCTCATCTCCAATACTAACATTAATCTCTGCTACTGTTCCCGTAAACGGTGATTTGATATCGTGCTGAGCTTTCATAGCTTCTACTTCACATACTATTTGCCCTTTTGATACTTTATCTCCTTTTTTCACTTTAATATCAGAAATTTCTACAGAACCTGCAAAAGATGAGAATACTCCTTTGGAATTTCCTGATACCGGAGCAGGCGCTGCAACTTCTGTTTCAGGTTTGTAATCTTGCGGCTCAACGGTTACAACAAAATTTCTAATTTTGCCGTTTTCTTCAACTGATACATTATTTGTAACTTTTGAAGTTATTCCACCGGAAACCTGCGGAGCAGTCTGTACTATTTCTTCTTTTGGTTCTTCGGGCTTTTTCTTAAGAGGAATATCGAGCTTGCCTTTTCCGAGAAGGAATTTCAAGCCTTCGTTTGCTTCCACTTTCTTTTCAGGTGTCATAGCTGAAAGCACGAGGAAAGTATTTTCATCTGTTACAGGCAGATTATGCTCTTTTAAAATTTCCTGAGCTTTGCCGATATTGTTCGGAGCTGCCTCAAGAGGGTCGCCGTTAAATACTGGCATTCCAAGCTGCTCAGAAGCAATTTTTACAACTTCTTCATCCGGCGGAAGTGGAGTTCTGCCAAAGTAGCCGAGTATAGCTCTTCCATAGCCTTTTTCAATTTTATTCCATCTGCCGTACATTACGTTATTAAATGCCTGAAGCCAGTACTGCTGACTTCCCGGAGTAACGCTTGTCCATGCTCCCGCTGCTTTCACTACCACAGGGAACTCAGAAAGTATATCTCCGTACTTATCTTCAATACCTGCTTTTACCATCATATGAATATTAGGTCCTATCGCACCGCCCGGCAT
>CAZIXJ010000091.1:0-8458 GCA_964542835.1 uncultured Hyphomicrobiales bacterium | reverse complement strand
TTTCTTTATTAAAAAACAGAAATTTATTAAGTTACAAATTGTATTAATTAATTATTAACGAACTAACTGATTAATTGTTATGTCAAATCAGGTAAAGCGAATATTTTACATATACCGAAAGCTGAAAAGCGGGCTAAAACTAAGCACAATGGATATTTATGAAGATATCCATGATAAGTTCAACGATGTATCACTGAGGTCTATTCAGAGAGATATGATTTTGCTTAAAGATTTAGAACCTCTTTTGGAAAACGAAAAATACGGTTCTGAAATAAAATATAAAATCAGCAAGTCGGCTCCAAAAGAAACTATTGATAATATTTTTCCAAAGCAATTGCTTTCGCTGTATTTTCTTAAAGCTCATCTGAATGCTTTTAAAAACACGATTATCGAAGAAGACGTAAATATACTGCTGGAAAAACTTGAGATATATGCAAGAGGTGAAATATTCGATAAAACTGAACTTTACTGGGATAAAAATCCCGGCTATTATGATTATACTCAGTTTGACCCGCAAATAAGAAGAGTGATACATGCTATCGTTTCAAAAGAATGGGTAGATGTAACTTATGAATCTGAGCCGGATAAAGAAAGGTCTATCATATGCCGTCTTATAAAAATGTTTTCTTATAACGGCTCTCTGTATGCTGTGGCATATATTAAGCATCACAATTCATTTATTGCACTTGCAATACAAAATATATATCATATAAATATGCTGTATCGCCCACCTAAAGACTTATTCTATCATAAAGTGCCGAAATTTGATATGGATGAATTTTCGAAATACAGATTTGGAGTTTTCTGGGGCGAACCTTTTGATATAAAGCTGCATATAGATAAAAAATTCACCAGATATTTTATAAACAGACATTGGCATAAAACTCAAAAATTTGCTTTTGATGAAGAAAAAAATATGATACTTCAAATGAAAGTGCCACTTTCGCCTGAATTGAAGTCGTGGATACTGTCTTGGGCAGATGCTGTAACTGTATTATCGCCGGATAATCTGCGTGAAGATTTAATAAAGAAAGCAACTCTGTTTACAAATCGACATAAATAGAGATTTCTTATAAAGTCATTAATCAATCTGTAAAGATTGTATAAATAATGATGTAATAATAAATTGTACTATCATGATATTATCGGGAACACCTCTGCTGCCGCCGGGGGAAAGTACAACTTTTCTTATGTTTACAATTCCTAACATTTTTTTTTGTATTCTGATATATTTTTATTATTTTGCACTAAATTATTTATGAGTTTTAAATAATTTTAATTCATTTATATCAATTTTTTTTATTTAATATAAGGAGCTATTTATGCATACTATGAAAATGCTGTTAGCAATATTTGCAATTTCATTACTTTTTGTTTCATGTGGTGATGATGACGATTCAAATCCATCATCTAATAATAACGACATCGGTCAGGCTGCCGATGGTGAAGGTGTTTATTCACTCAGCGGTGATCAGGAAGTCAGTGGTTCAGGTGCTGCAACTCACAACTATAAAGCCGCCTACACTTCTGATGGAACCACATTTGCATTGCATGAAGTAGAAATTGAAGATACTGAAAATGATGTATTCATTAGTATAGAATTTTATATATTAGACCCTGAAGCCGATATGTTTTCAGGAAAAGAACCGGATGAAACCACTTATAAAATATTCAATCCAGGATTAAGCACACCGGATGAAGATTATGTAAATATTTCTGCATATAATGGTGAATACGATTATTATTTTTCAACTGCAGAAGAAAGTCAGCTTGAGCTGATTAAACATGACAATGGCATCTGGGAAGCAGAGTTGGAAAATTTCCTTGATGATTTTGATACTGATGAAGAAGTAACTTTAAAATGCAATTTTAAAGCTAATCCGGTTGACTAATTAAATAATAAAAACTAATTATAAATAATTCGCAAAATATTATAAGGATTATAAAATGAAAAAAATGACAATTTTAAGCCTGATTGCAATCTTAATCTTTTTGCAGTCTTGCAATGACGATAGCAGCAATCCTGTAAATTCCGATTTCGAGGAATTTAGTACAAGTATTTCAATAGATGCGGGTGCGGCGGGGAATCTTGATTACAATATGGGATTTTCTTACAAAGATGATGGCGAAACTTACATTATACTTACAAATTCAATAGGCAGTATCAATTATGAAGCTGAATTTATATCCGATGCATTGGTAATAATTTTGAATGATACAGCCGAAGATACGTATGAGCTTGGTAATTTCGGCACATCTGAAAACATCCTGTATCTAAATACTGAAGGGGATATGTATTATGCCAAAGACGGCAATGTAAGCATTTCCGATTATCCTTCTCCCGGTGGTGAAATAAAATTCAGCATTTCTGCTGTTCTTAGTACTGCTATGGGAAATGAGATAAATATTGATACAGATATTATCTCAGTTGATTTCTTTGAATACGATTACATAAACGAAAAATTCGACGGAAGCCTCGGGGATGATGATGACGATGACGGAGATGATGACGGAGATGATGACGGAGACGATGACGTTAACAATAAAGGCACGGATAAATATAATGAGAATTTGCATGAAAATCTCGAATCATTTACAATGAAAATTGATGGTGGTTCATTCGATAATGAATATATTTATCTTTATGATATTGCCTTTCTAAATACAATTTATGATGAAAAAGAAATACATAATTCATTAAGCCTTAGTGGCAGCATTAATACAATTAATGATTTCGTTTTAAATCTTCTGTTTTTCGGAAATAAAGAAGTTACTCATGAAATTGATATTGAAAACCAAAATGCCGGCAATTCCTTAACTATTAATTATTATGACAGTGAAGAAGAAATCAGCGTAATGCTATTTATGAAAAACGGTATAATTGAAATTGCCGAACATTCCACTTCAGGCGGATATATTGAAGTGAATTTCTCCGGCGAGTTTTTTATACCTGCTTCTCCCGAAACAACTTATAATGTAACGGAAGGATATATTAAATATAAAAATCAGTAATAAATCTTTTGAACCCGAAAAATTACAATATTTTTCGGGTTCAAACATTTGTCAGTACCTTTTTACTCCACTCCGCTATCTTTCAGGATTTCCCAGAAATTTATCAGGTTGCCTCTGTTTTCTATATTGTGCATAAGCAAATCAAATATGCTGTTTTTGCTTAATATTTTTCTGCTTCCAAACATAATCAGGTATTCTTTTGCTCTCGTCATAGCCACATTTAATTTCCTGTCCACAAGTACATTATCTATTTCGGTTGTATTTGTAATATTTTGCAGTAGTTCTTCATAATTAACTGCAAAAGAATAAATAATCACATCTCTTTCGGACCCCTGAAATCTTTCTACTGTTTCCACATCTATTAATTTTTTAAATTCACCGGGTAATCTTTTCTTAATTTCGGCGCACTGAGCTCTGAATGGCGAAATAATGCCGATAGTCTTATTATCAATATTGCCTCCATAAAGAGCAATTATTTCCGAAACAAGCTCGCTTATCATAGCAGCCTCTTTCCTGTTTACTTTGCTTTGCTTTTCGGCAGCGGTATTGATGAAGCCCACTCTGCTTTTTGAAAGCAATTGCCATTTGCTGCTGTTTTCAAATATATTGGATTTATCATTGAGTTTTTTCCCGTCAAAAATTTTTAATTTACCCGAATAGAAGTATCTTCCTGAAAACTGCATAATATCAGAGTGCATTCTTGCCTGATATTCCAGCATACCGTATGAGTGTGTGAAACCCTTAGCAATATTGAGCCTTATCATTCTTTCAAAATATGAATTTCCGGGATTATCCAGCATAATACCGAGCAATTCAGTATTCTTTACTTTCATCTTATCAGGCTGTACTACTATTGCTGGAAGCTGCTTTTCATCCCCTATAAGTATAAATTTATCCACACTTGAAATAATCCCCGCTATCTGAGGTTCGAGTATTTGAGAAGCCTCATCTACTATTGCATATTTGAATTTTTTTATCCTGAATATTTCAGGATTTTGTATTAACGATGATACTGTAGATATTACTACTCGTCTGCTTTTAATAATTTTATACAGCTCTTTTATTTCATAATCACCTGAAAGATATGAAATCATAATATCTCTGTGCTCCGAAGATTGCCTTGAGCCTGTTCTGAGAGCATCATATCCGGCTGCTTTTATTATATTGCAGATTTCATCTACCGCTCTGTTTGTATAAGCTACAAGCAAAATATCATCATCTGTATTTTCATAATAATATTTTACCAGATTTTTGAGCATATATGAAGTCTTGCCCGTGCCGGGAGGTCCCTGTATGAGATAATAATCTTTTGCTTTTATGGCATTTTCATATATTTCTCTCTGTTGTGTACTTAGTTCGTAATCGTTTAGATTAATCTGAACGGGAGATACGCCTGAGGGCATATTGCCGAGTATTATATCCCGCTTTTCTTTTGGTATTGTGAAAAGTTGGAACAGACTGTTAAATAATTTTTTTGAATTGATTAAATTATAATCCTGCTCAAGGCACCATTTGTCGTTTTTAAAAAATACGGAATAATCGGTAATTTTATTTCTGAGTGATACTGTAATTTTATTCTCGTCTATTTCCTGTATTACGCATTTTATAAGTTGAGATTTCAGGATTGATTCGCCTTCATATATTTCCGGATAGAGCAGGCATATATCACCTTTTCTGAATACAGACAGTTCATCGTGAGATTTTCTGGTAAAAATTATATGGCGATTATGAAAATCACTTTCCGGTATATCAGGCACTAAATCAGTTACGAGAAGATACGCCTGTTTTTTTTGTGATTTGCTCAGCAGCCAGAGTGAAGAAGCTCCAAATGATAAAGCACCGCTGTCGTTGCCTATCTGAGAAGTAAGTATTTCCCGTGAAATAAAAGAAACAAAAAGTTTGAAGTAATTTCTCTCCTGCGAAGACATTGATTTGACGACAAATAAAAAAGATTTAATTTTTTCTTCCAGAAAAGGAGGTACTTTTTTTATTAATTCTTTATTAATGCTGTTCAGTACAGAATATTTTCCATTGGAAATATCTGTAAGAGAGCTTACAATTCTGTTCCTAATATCCATAATCCTTGCTCTCAGGTGCGGATTATCAGGAGCATTTCTCAATGGATATTCCTGAGTGGAAGAGTAATATATTCTGCTTGTGCCGGTTCTTTCATCATATGCAGAATCGAGAAGCATATTATAGCATAAAGTCTGTACGTGATGATTTACCCAGATTCCGGTAGGAATTCTTATATCATCTGCCGTATATGCCAGATTTGGAGACGGCGCCCTGCCGGACTTCAGCTCAATAATATCTTTGCGGTTGAGATTTTCCTTATGTTCAGTCATTAAATCGAGCCGTCCCTGCAAACCGAAAAGAGGCGACATAAATGACGGTTCGATAGAATGAGAATCTCCGTTAAGCTCTTTCTTATTCAATTCAATATTTTCAAAGTGAAATTTAAGAGTAAGATTTATGTCATCAATTACTTCGGAAAAATTATCGAAAGTCATTAGTGTAAGAGGCTTTTGCGAAATACCTTTTATAAAAAGTTCTTCATAGTCATATTCATCAGTCTGAAGCATTTCATCAAAAATAAAATTTACGAGATTACCAATTATCAGACTTTTTCCAAATGAAGTATCTGCAAATAAATTCATAAAATAAAGTTCGTGAGCATCTCCGTTGTGCATAAAGCAGTAAGTAAGTTCGGTAGTATCTACGAGTATATCAGGTTCAAATACGACGATAGATTTTTTTGTGGCGGTAATTTTTCCTTCAGTCATATATGGCTCTATAAGATTAATTACGCTGCCTTCCGAAGCATAATTATAAATTTTCGCCCAAATACCATAGAGCAGCAGAGTGCATTCTCCGTATATATCCGAATAGCAGATTAATTCGGAATTTTCTACAGCAGTATCAGTTCTGTATTCGATTTTATCTTTTACTACAAGACGAAGAAAAGGATGCTCTTCAATTTTTCCCTTTTCATATCCAAAAAACGTAAGTTGGAAATCCATACCTGATATTATTGCATCAATTTTATCCGGTGGATTTTTATCAGTAATTGAATTGATAAAATGAACTGTAAGAAATACGGCAAGCCTTATGTCATTTTCAGAAATATGAAGTTGCTTTTTCTGAAATAATCTTTGCGATAAAATCCTGTACTGAAAGTAGGATTCAAACAAATTTTTGGGAATATCAGATGCATTAAGTACAAAAGACAATTTTGAATAAAATGTAGAAGAAAGAAACTTATTACCGGCAGAAATTTTGTCTATGATTTCTTTTAAAATATCAAATAATGAAAGAAAAACAATTTCCTTCCGGTTTTCATCAAAATGAAAATTGCCTTCCTCATCAAAAATTAAACTTTCTATCCTGTCGTAATAAAAATCCGTATCAAATTCAACCATTTTATTTTAATCGGGTCTGATATCTTTAATAGTTAATTGCGGCGATTTTCTGCCATTGAAAGAAGAAGTTTCCAGATTGAAAACAATCGAAAATTTCTTACCTCCCGTAGTAAGCCCTATTTTATGTGCAAGATTTTGCCCGATGGCATCTATTACGAAATTGCTCTGCATAGCTCTGAACCGAATTGAGTTATGCCCTACTATCTTCACTCCGTTTACTGATTTCACACCCTTTGCATAAAAAACGGGTTTGTTATTCTGAAAACCATACGGAGCGAATTTATCGAGAGTTTGAAGGAATTTAGGAGACAAATCACTGAATTTCAATTCAGTATCTATCAAAATTTCCGGTACGAGCATTTCATTTGAAATATGCTCTTTTGCAATATCATCAAATCTTGTACGAAGCTCTTCCACGTTTTCTTCTTTCAGAGTAAGCCCTGAAGCGTGCTTATGCCCGCCAAACTCTATTAATATATCTTCGCATTTCTTAAGGGCGGAATGAATATCAAAATTATTTACACTTCGTGCCGAACCTTTAGCGTATCCGTCAATAGTAGTAAGAAGAATCGTAGGCAGATTAAATTTATCTACAAGTCTTGAAGCTACAATGCCAATTACTCCGGCGTGCCAGTGGGGTCGGTGCAGTACAAGTGAGCGAACTTTTCTTTCTTTGATTAATTTTTTTGCTATTGGGATAGTTTCCTGGAAAGTTTTTTGGTCGAACAGCCTTCGCTTTCGGTTTTCATCTTCGAGTTCCTGAGCAATTCTGAAAGCGGCGTTTTCGTCATTTTGCATCATCATCTCTACGGAGCGTTTGGCATCTCCGAGCCTTCCCGCAGCATTTATAAGAGGAGCTACAGCAAAAACAATATTCGAGGCAGTCATAGCACCTGTTTTTAGCCCTGTGCAGTATATCAGCCCCTGCAGTCCCGGTCTTGTGTGCTTATTGACAAGTTTCAATCCAAAATGCACAAGCGCCCTGTTTTCACCGAGCAGCGGCACCATATCAGCAATAGAAGCAATAGCTACAAAATCAAGATATTCAAAAGCCATTTCCTCTTTGCCGAGCTGCTTGCTTATTCCCTGTACAAATTTGAATACTACGCCACAGGCAGCCAGGTAAGGAAAAGGATAGTTACTGTCTTTCATAATGGGGTCGAGTATAGCATAGCATTCGGGTATTTTATCGCCCGGCTCGTGATGGTCGCAGATTATGGAATCAAATCCATGCTCTTTTGCATATTTGAACTGTTCAGTAGCAGTAATGCCCACATCCACAGAAATAAGAACGGAAGCACCTCTTTGTTTAGCAAGGTCAATACTTTTATTTGATAGCCCGAAACCGTCTTCAAAACGGTCAGGAATGTAATACTCACAATTTCCGCCAATTTCCCTGAGAAATTTGCAGAGTAGAGATGTACTGGCAGTACCATCTACATCATAATCACCATGCACCCATATTAACTCTTTGTCATCGACAGCTTTTAAAATTCTGTCCACAGCCTTTTGCATATCTTTCATTATAAAGGGGTCGTGTATATCATCAAGTGAAGGCTTAAAAAAATGCTCTGCTTCCTGTGATGTATTTATGCCCCTTACCGAAAGAACTTTTGCAAGGCTCTCCGGTATTTTTAATTCTGTTGCTAAGTTTTTAATGGTACTGTCATCATGATTCTTCGTTTTAAATGTCCAACGATAATTCAACTTAAAACCTATATTATTTCATATTTGACACAAAAATACGAAATAATTTGAATTAAAAAAAACAAAGTGTGCAATTTTTTTCACATATACATTTTTTTTCACATTTTATTTAAAAAGATTCTTAAAAGAGTAACCGGAATTGCGTTTAATACCAAGTTGCATTCAAAGAATCAAATCATCAAACTTTTTCAATCTTTTTCCTTTTTAATTGCCCCGAGTTTTAGAGCCTGTGTGAAAATATCAATACAAGAAGAAATTGACAACCCTCACCCCTTAAATTTGCCGGTGGTTAATTTAAGGCTCTCCCAGCGGGAGAG
>CAZIXJ010000090.1:0-8543 GCA_964542835.1 uncultured Hyphomicrobiales bacterium | reverse complement strand
GCCGAACTCCTCGCTTACCCCAAACTCGTTGTTCTGAATGAGCGGAGCGAATTCAGGACAACGTTTAGTATATGAAAAGTAGGCGATTTCGAAAGACGAAACTTTCGGTTAAGCACAAAGCTTGATACGAGCTACAAACCTTGATTTTATTACTATTTCGCCTATTTTTTATATACATTGTTGTGCGCTGGCATTGTTATTTCAAGGTATTTCTTTGCATATCTTTCACCAAGTATTCTTTGAGATTCAGAGTCAAAATGTACTTTATCACCTTTGTGTTTCAAGTCTCCCGTTTTAACCAAGTCAATATTTTTATCTTTCAATGCAATATTTTGAATCAAAGTATTTATAGAATCCCATCTCATTTGTTTTTCAATTGGTTGGGAATAACTTCCTAATTCACCAAGGACTATTGGAAGAGTGTCATTGTTTACAAGAAACCTGAATCTCTCAATCAATGAATCCAACCTTTGTGAATATTTTGGAATCAATTCAGATTTTGCATTACTCTCGCCTTGATGCCAAATTATGCCTTTAATTATTCCATAGTCTTTAGCAAAATCCACTTTGTCTTTGAAATTATCAAGAAGCGTTACTCCACGAAAGGTTTCATTATTTATCCATTGTTCGATTGAACTACCACCAACGGCACAAGGAATCACGGCAATTGAAATCCCTTCTGGTATCGAATCAAGTAACTTTTTAGCGAAAGACATTCCACAGTCAAGTCCTGTCAATGAAGGTTCATAAAAATGAAGTGGTTCTTTTGCATAAACCCATTTCATTGATTTATCAATTGTCAAAATTCTTTTATTTGGCAAAGTGTCCTGTGGCTCAACAAGCCCACGTCCCGCCATATTTGACTGTCCCGCCATAATAAAAACATAAAGACTATCAGGATTTGGCAGATTATCGACATAGCTTATTGTTTGTGGAAAATTAACTCGCCACTCTTTATTGACTTTGTATGAATTATATTTTCTATAAACTTTTGGTCCAGCATAAAAAGATAATATTATCCCAATACCAATTATAACAAGGCCAGTTATTTTGAATTTTTTATTCATCATATGTTAATCCTATTGACGGTTACGTTTTTCTTGCTTGCGCACAACGGTCGGCGGTATAAAATCGTTGCGCATTTCGAAGCACAAACTTATCAACCCGCTAAGCCGTTGATTAAATGTTATTTCGTTCAAATATAGCACTATCTGCGCAATGTTTTATGACCGCGTGTTAGCTTGCGTAATTATTCCTTCTATTTCATTAAAATTAGATTCAATTCGTTCTACATCAGATAAAATTATATCAACGATGTCTTTAATTTTTAAATTAGTTCCTAATTTAACAGATTTATAAAAGAACGTTTCTCCATATTTATTAAATCCTTTTTCTGGCTTTGGATATACTCTTGATTGGGGAAATGTTTTAGAGAAATCAAACCACAAATTATTTTCAAGTTCATTCTTAATTTTCTTAGCTATTTTCCCTGTTGTATCTTCTACAACCATTCTATAATGCTCTCCTTGTATTTGAATTCCTAATGCAATGTTAGGGGAAATTAAATATTTCAAATCCATCAAGCCAAGACTGCGTGTCATTCCGTAACCCATAAAAATAATCGGAGTTTCATTATTCCAGTTTAGAGGTAAGCTAAAGTCAGTTAGATTCTTCCCAAGCCTATTCAGTCTTTTGTAAACTTCGTATGCTATGAATTCATATTTCTTTTTCAAGTAAAAATCATGCAATCGTATATCAATAAGCTCTCGGTATAGTTGATTTGTTTTAATAGAATGAAAATCAAAGAACTCATCATCGCTAATCCTACAGCATTTATCAACTTCAATCAAACCACTGATAAACTCACAATAATCATTAATTATTTGTTGGTGATATCCATTACTTATTTTTGCTGATATAGTTTGTAACATCACTTTCAAATCAGAATAGCTTAAATAAAACCATGATACACCATTAATATCTAGTTTATCTTTTGACTCAAAAAACATTGGCTCAGATAAAGAAAGCAATATATAGTTTCTTTGGGTTGTGTGTTTTTCTGAATACTTTGCTAGTTGTCCAATGTATGGAACACTTTTAACCTTATTCTCAATTAAAACCTCCTGTCCATTAGAGTAGCTGAATAACAAATCAATATTCTCTCGTTCTCTAAACATTTCTTTAATACATGAATCTTCAGGTTGTTCGTTTAAATATTTAGAAAAGAGTCCGCCAAATTCAGATGGATAATTATGACCAATCCAATACAAAAAGTTACTATGAAATAATTCTTTCGAACTTAATGATAAATTGAAAAGAGGTGATTTTTTGAGTTTTTCTATTGTTTCTTTCATATAGTAGGTGTGTCATTTTTATGCAAGCTAACGGTTCTGGTATATGAAAAGTTGGGCATTTCGGAGCGATTACCTGTCCACCGAAACCCAAAGTTAGATGCGAGCTAAAACCTTTGAATTTACTACTGTCCGCCCAATTTTTTATATACCATGTTGGGCGTATGTGCTTTTATTTATATTCATAGTTTTTAAAGTCAACACCTAAGTCCTGTAGTCTGACAATTAGTTTCCAAAGTTCTTTGTTTGCCTCTTCAATATTAGGATTCTCTTTTTTTAATGATTTTAATTTACTCGTGTCATTTTCAATTTTAGCGCGTGTAAATTTATTTACTAAATAGTCTTGAATGTAGTAGGTAACCGTGTCATTGTCTGGCTTTCTGACTACTGTTCTCATTGGTTGATGAATGTCAACTTTCAAGCTGTCTATAAAGTAATTTATTATATCAATTTTCCCACTTTGAGCAGCCATAGAAAACGGGGTAGATTGGTCTTGTTTGATTTTGTGATAAGGGTCAGCTCCATATTTTATTAATAGTTTAACTGCATCCAAATCAAAGCTAGAAGCCTCTCTTAAAGGAGAAGTAGGCATTACAAAGTGTCCTTTCTTTCTTTCGAACTCTTCTTCAATAGAATAATTGGGATCAGCCCCATATTCGAGTAAAAGTTTTGCATATTGGTGTTCTCTCCTCCATTCAAATTGTGTTCCAAAGGGCCTAATGGATTCTATGAGTAAACTGTACTTTGTAAGTGAGTTTACTGAATTTGGATTACCTCCTAACTCCAACAACTTTTTCAACGCATCATACTTTTCAATGTGGATAGAAAGGGACAAAACATTAGAACCACTTATAGGGTTTGTAACAGATAGTAACGTTGAGTCTTTTCTAACTAGTTCTTCAATTTTTTTGAGGTCAGAATCATAGACAGCTTTTGCTAAGCTATAAGCTTTTGTGCCTTTAAAAAACTCTACATTTCTATTCTCTGTCGACTGACTGCATGAAGAAAATGCAAAGCAGAAAATCAATAATATACTGTTTATAAACTTTATGTGTCTCATATTTCAATCTATTATGGAAACCTTTGAATAACAGCTTCCATCATGTGATTTTGTACTCTTTGATAAACTCTGTAATAATCGTCAACCTGAATTACAGGAACTTGTGGGACATAAGTGGCTGGTAGAGTAGTTATGTTCCCTTCTGCTTGTAAGCCAATCATAGATTGATAATGACTTACGGCTTCACCCTGTACGACATATGCAGAAATATTTGCAGAATTACCATGAAGACCTAAATTTGATTTTGTTTGGTTAGAGAGTCCCGCTGCATTAAATGTAACTGCTTTACCTTCTACAGTCAATGCATTAGCACTTGCTAAACCACCACCTAAGGAATGTCCGGTAAATGACACACCCTTATATTTATCGGCATATTGTTTAGCATAATCTGCGGATTGTTGATATTGTGGCGAATTGCCAAATACCTGCTGAGCATTATTTTGCCAATCTTTTATTGATTCAGGGTTTGTGCCTTGTGTTGCATAAATATATTCAGTATTGTCATTAAAAGTACCTTTGTAAAGTGCTGCTTTGTATCCTGTTTCAGGGTCAACATCTATTCGGTCAACTACCCAACCATTCGAAGTTTCCATGCCTACTTCTAAACCTTCTGTATAAACATGATCTGCAATAGGAACATAAACATCGTCAGGACACTCTGGACATCTTCCATCTGGGTCTGTCCAATAAATTGGGTTGCCCCAAAATGCTGAGTACGGAGATTTGCCAACTTGATTGGGGTGGTCTGCTAAAGGGTCAACACCCCATTTGACAATTTTAAGTGGTTGTAAGTCTTTTGTTATACTGTCTGTTTTTCCATAGAAAACAGCCACGTAATTTGACTTGTCGTATTTAGCATTTATCGAATCACTTTTTGTATCTTCAAAATGGTATATCCATGTTCCTTTTAAATCACTTTTGGATAGTTCATCTTTTTCAATGAACATTTCATAAGGTGAAGAGTAAGGAGTTTGAGCAAATGTTACTTGGGTTGCAAGCAACCATGCCAAGACTGAAAGTGTTTTTAATTTTTTCATAACGTCATTTAATTTGATTTTCTGCTTTTTTCTTGGTTTGGTCTGTAAGGTTTTGATAAAGTTCTTCACTTATTGGTTTATACCCTATGCTTTCAATGAATCTTCCTACTTTATCCATTGCTTGGTAATGCTGAATTAAATAAGGATAATTGTCAATGTCTGCGTAATCATCAAGCCCTTTTTCATCCATTGCAATATCAAGCTTTTCTTTTAGACATGAAAATTGCTTTAGTCGGGTTTCTGAAACAGGCATGTACTCATTGATTTTCAGAATTACACTTTCTACAAATTGATTACAGATTATATCGTTTCGCTGAAGATAATATCTTAGCAAGTCATCCAAGCAAAGGGCTAAGTTTTCTTTGTCGGAAAGTGTTTTCATGTATAAACCACTTTGTCGGGCTTCTTCTGTAATTTGCAATTGTGCTACGTAATCCTCACTTGGAACGTATTTGTATTTTGACGTTAACTCGATATTCCACCAAACCCCGTTTTCGTCTTGTTGTCTGACATAAACATGCATTGGAGCGGTTGCTAAATATGCAGTTGCGCCATACTCATCACACCAAATTTTATAGAGGTAAGGAAGGCTTCTACAATTGCCAAGTTTTGTTTGTAGTAAAGTGTAAACCAATCCTGTCGTGTCATTGGTGTAGTTCACATAATCGTAGTGATACCGTTGATTTCCATTAGCTCGAACTGTTGTGTCTGTCATGTAGGTATGAATTGCCCAATTTTTTGCAGTCTTGTATCTTCCATACCCTGACTCTGAGATCATTTTATCAAAAACAGCGATTTTGCTTTCAATCTCGTTGTTGAAATAGTTCCAATCTAACTTTCCATCCATATAAGCATTTTCTACTAAAAATACCGCCCGTTTAAAGCTTATTTGTTTTTGTCCTTCAAGCATTTGGGTTATTTCGTCAACTGCTTCTTGAAAATATTGCTCTGATTTTTCTTGTCCGAAAGTCGTCAAGAATGTCAGAGTGACTAAAAGTGTCAATCCTATTTGTTTCATATTATGTGTCTTATCGTTTTTTGCATTACGCCCAACTCATTTATCTACGAACTCTCAATAAATGATTTATAAAAATACAAAATTTATGTATATTTATGAAATTATTTTTTTTAACATTCGTATAACTGCGTTATTTTGTGATTATGCGAATGTGGTTCACCTTTTAACACGTATTTCGTTTTTTGTTCAAATAGTGTAGTTTTGAGAAACTGTAACTGTATTTCCTACTTCTTCATTCACGGCAATGCCACGTCAGTCCCATTTTGCAAAAATCGCTGACTGTTTTCAAGGAATAGCCTTATTTCTAAGTGTAAATTATAAAATAATTGTAATATTTCAAAAGGTATTTATAAATAATGCCCGGCACTATTATAAATGACGGGCATATTTAGAGTTACTTTATAAGGCAAATAAAGCTTAATTCCGAGTTGATGAGGCTGTGTGAGAATAGCAAGACAGAAAGAAATTGAGTACCCTCACCCCAGCCCTCTCCCAGTGGGAGAGGGAGTTTTTATCTTCTATCTTACTATGGCATATGTATCGGTCCGTCAGGTCCGAGAGGAATACCGATAAGCATCCATATTACCAGCAGCCCTGACCACAATATAAAGAGCAGAAACGAATACGGAAGCATCGTAGAAATGATGGTTCCTATCCCGTATCTCTCATCATATTTTTGGGCAAATGTTACAATCAACGCAAAATAACTCATCATCGGGGTTACCAGATTGGTTACGGAATCACCAATTCTGAATGCAGCCTGAGTTAGTCCCGGATGATACGCGGGGTCTATAAGCATAAGCATAGGTATGAAAACAGGTGCCATAATTGCCCACTTGGCTGAAGCAGAACCCATAAATAAATTAATAACGGCAGATAAGGCAATAAATGCCACAATAAGCAACGGACCCGTTAATCCAATGTGCTGAAGTCCGTCAGCACCTTTAATTGCAAAGATAATACCGAGATTTGAGTATTTAAAAAAGTACACAAACTGAGCGGCAAAAAATACCAGCACTATATAGCCCGCCATACCACTCATTGATTTGGTAATATGCTTTACTAAATCCTTGTCGTTCTTTATCGTTTTTACTACAATCCCATATACCATCCCCGGTATGAAGAAGAATATCATAATACCGACAATAATACCATCAAAGAAAGGAGAGCTAAGAACTTCACCGGTTTCAGCATTTCTTAAAATTCCGTTTTCAGGAATTATTGATATTGCAAGCAATGCAACTGTAACCAAAAAGCTCAATCCTGCCCACTTCAAGCCTTTTTTCTCCATATCAGTCAGTTGCTGTATTTCAATTTTTTCTTCAGTTCCACTGTACTTGCCCAATCTCGGTTCTACGATTTTTTCTGTAACCCACGTTCCTACGATAACCACTACAAAACTGGAAACAAACATAAAATAGTAATTAACAGCAGGATTTACGCTGATACCAGGTTCTATCATTTCAGCGGCAGTTTCGGAAATTCCCGCAAGAATTGGGTCAATAGAGCCGATAAATAAATTAGAGCCAAATCCACCACTTACGCCTACAAATGCAGCAGCAAGCCCTGCCATTGGGTGCCTGCCCAAAGCATGGAAAATCATTGCCCCGAGAGGTATAAGCACTACGTAACCGGCTTCACTCGCAAGGTGTGAGATAATTCCGGCTAATACTATTGAGGCGGTTATAAGTCTTTTTGGAGATTTAAGAACTAACGCTCTTATCATAATTGTAAACAGACCGGAGCCTTCGGCTACACCGATACCAATCATTACTACCAGTACATAACCTAATGGAGGAAACAGCAGGAAGTTATTCAAAATATTGCTGTACATCCATCTTATACCATCGGCACTAAGCAAATTTCGTGCTTTTATTACAGTATCATCCACAGGGTGCTGGGCGCTTACGTCGAGCAAATATCCGGTAAGTGACAGTAATATTACCAAACCTGCCAAACCTGCAAAAATAGTTGCAGGATGCGGAAGTCGGTTGCCGACAACTTCTATAAAATCCAAAGATTTTGCAAAAGTCCTGCTAAAAAATCCTTTTTTCTTCTTCTTGGTTTTTTCGCTCATAATTCACTTTCATTTATTTTTTAAAATCATACTAATTATCAAAAAAAGAGCTAAAAAATACTAATCTTTGCTATAGCATTTTTTAATCTGCTAAATTAAATTTATAAAGTTTTTTAAAACATATCAATTTAATTTAGCAATTTATGAAACTATTATATTTTAAGCAAAATTATTTGGTAAATGGTTTGATAAGGTAGTATTATTTTTGGTGAAATTGTATTTATCTTTCAGCAATTACTAACATTTCAAAATCATCGGTTTGCAATTTGTCTTTACGCGAAAATGCACCAAGTTTTGCACCGAAAATTTCTATTTTTGTGAACCCGACAGTTTTCAACAGCCATGTAATCTCGGGTGGGATGTAATATCTTTCGTTACATTCGAGCTCTTTCTCTGTACCGTTGTCATCTTCTACTTTTGTAATATTGTAATCTCTGAATGTCATTAAATCAAAAGAGTTTTTGTGATAAGTGGCATTACCGTCTTCGGTATTTGAGGCGCAAAATTCCTCGACAGAATTGAAAATTGGAAACAAACCATTGAGTGTAGTAAAAATAAATTTAGCATTATTTTTCAAAGACTGAGAAACATTCCTGAGAATTTCATAGTTCATCTCGTCAGTTTCCATTAACGGAAAACTTCCTTCGCACATCATAATAGCAACATCAAATTCTTTTTCAAAAGGCAGATTGCGAGCATCATACTTTAAAAAATCAATTTGCAAACCGTTTTGGATTGCTTTTTCTTTTGCTTTTTGTAATATAGATTCAGACAAATCAATACCTGTAATTGAATAACCTCTTTTCGCCAGTTCAATGGAATGGCGACCCGTTCCGCACCCAATATCAATAATTTTTAATGCTTTATTCTGATTAATTTCTTTCTCAATAAAATCACATTCGCCAATTGTTCCCTGCGTAAAAGATTCATTGTCGTATTTTTCACCGTAATTTTCAAATAATGTTTCGTACCACTGTTTGTTTTTCATTTTCTTTCTCAT
>CAZIXJ010000089.1:0-8617 GCA_964542835.1 uncultured Hyphomicrobiales bacterium | reverse complement strand
AATTGTTTCTTTATTGTAGCTTGGAATAAGTAGTTCAGGCGTCCTCGCCTGAATGCAAGAACAAGCGGGGACGCATGTTCTACCACACATATATTGCTATTCTTGTTGTCAGTTTGGTATAAGTTAAAGTCAAAGTATAACTTTACAAAAAAACCTTCCGAAGGCTCTAAGCTCTTCGGAAGGTTATTAAAAATTAAATGCCAACCAATAGATTTACTTGGCTATCACAAACTTCTGAGTATGTGATTCTTTGCCGGTTTCTATTGTGTAATAGTATGTGCCGGAAGGAATATCAGCAGTATTCAGTGATACTGAATGCTCACCGCTGAGCAGCAATTTACCGTTAATCAGCGTGGATATTGCCTTGCCTGACAAGTCCCTTACAGTAAATGTTACATTTTCACTGCTGTTCAGATTAAATCTGAAATTCACTTCGTTTGAAGCAGGATTTGGATAAACGTAAGAATTAACTACGTTAATAATACCGCCGTTACCCTCTCCTATTCCCAGCACAGGGTTTGTAAGTTCAATTTCACTTGTTGTTACTATGTCATTATGATTAGAATAAGTAATATATTCCAGCATAATTGATTCTTCATCTTCACTTGCCACAGTAAGATATACAGGTCCTATTGCACTTCCTGCAAGAATTTCTGTTTCCATAGCGATATGGCTTTCAGGCTGTGCTGCCAGAAGAGTTACAGTGCCATCCGCAGTTTCCATTCCTGCAAGCTCGAACTGATTATCTTCTAATCCCGGACCTACTGCAAGTATTGAGCCTTCTTTTACTCTCAAAGTAATACGGCTGATACTGTCCTGAGTTTTGTTTGCATTAGTGAATTTAAGAGCAAAGGTTCTTGCGTTTTCTACATTATTGCCCGGGTCGGTATTTTCAAGAATATCACCGCCAAGTGCATCCGGTGTTCTGGATATTACTTCAATGCCGCCGTAAAGAGTATCAGGCATATCTTCGATTGTATATGCAAATGAAACTGCATTCACCCATCTGTTAATACCGTCAGGATTGCTATAAGATACTGTGAAGTTCTCTGTTTCTCCCGACTCTAATAAGCCGTTGATTTGAATACCGGTTTCAGTTGCTTCCGTATCAGACCAATCACCGGACTGAGCAGTTATGCCCACAGGAGTTACACCTTCTGAAGTTTCCATATGAATAGTATGAATATTAATTCCGTAAGTATATTCATCGGCTTCCGGAAGGCTTACTGTCATAGTTCCTTCTGTTGCAGAACTCATATCTATTGCTACGTTTCCGTCTTCTTCATTAGAGAGCATTTTTTCGTTGCTGTAATTCTTTTGATTATTATAATCAATAATTCCGCCACCAATTACTCCGGCAGGTTTCAATTCTCCCCAGATTATAATAGGCTTACGTTTTCTTCTCAAATCATAGCATATCGTAGTATCGCAGTCGTTACATTCACAATCAGTAAATTCATATCTTACGCATATTTCAATATCCTGATAGCAGAAATATCCCGGCAAATCAGGCACGTTAATGCTTAATAACGGATTAAAATTAGTAAGTTGAGGACATTCCTCATTAGTCCATTCAAGTGAATTTTGATTTGTGATATCAGCAGAAATACTACCCCAGTTGTTTGCTCCGCTTATGTAAGTAGGCGGGTTAGTTATAGAATTACCTCCAAACAAGCAGGTTTCATTAATTACAGCCCCAACAACCGTAGCTCTGATATTTCTGATATTTGCATTCATATTAAATAGTGCAGAAACGCTTATATTATTTCCAAAGCCCGGCTTAGCATTGATTCTGTCAATTTTTATTTCATACGGGCAATCGCAGCCATGCTGAGTCGGACAGTCTTCATATTCAATACATATTGTAGAATCGCATACAGGCGTATCGCTTCCGTCTTCATACATTATAATATCAAAACAAACTGAACCCGGAGCCTGTCCTACTTCAAACGTACCTGTTACAGTAGTCGGAGTATTATTTGGTACGGTATTAGGATTGAGATTATATAAATTACCGTTATCAGGATTTATCTGAATCCATCCGTTCTGTCCTGATACATTAGTAATATCTATACTGAAATCATAGACCCAGTTGCCTTTTTCATTTTGTTCGAGACAATCAAGAGTAAGCTCGCCAAATCTGAAGCAAGGACCATCATCTACAACTCTTTCAGTTACTTCGATGCATGCATTATTTGATTCTGTACTGAGACAGACATTCGGCATAGCAAGCAGATTTGCAGATACTCCGAATGAATTACATGCAATTTCTCCAATATCGGTAGAAGGAGGAACCATTGCTGAAACTATAGCCTCGAGCGAAGCCCCAGCAGCCAGATTTACTCCCTGATTGGCACTTATGGTATATGAATAAGTCTGAGTGGCAGTTGGTGTGAAATTACCGTTTATAGCTCCCGGAGGATCGGAAATACCGCAGAAACCACCGCAAACATTTACTCTTGAAGGATTTTGTGAAGGAACTAATCCAACGCTGCTGTATTCAGGGTCATATCCTGATGGAGTAATACTTATAGAACCGTTGTTAGGGTCAAACGGTAAATCAAATGTGCTGCCTCGAGAATTATAATTAGGCAGTACCTGAATATCGCCAACGTGAGGCATTATGTCCAGCAGACATAAATCAGTCAGAGGTGTATTGCCCGTATTAGATACGGTTATTTTGTAATCAGCCATACCTCCCTGAGGGATACTGTCAGTTTCAGACCATGGCAACTGAGGAGAATCATGCTCTCTAACTTCTTTGCGAGCCTGTATCTGAGCTACTGCATTTACAGTAAGGTATGCATTGTTTGAAGTAACAGTATTAATATTGTTAGCATCAAAATCAAAATTATTTGGATGCTGCCCTGCAAGTGCAGGAGGGTCTTCAGATATTAACACATCAAATTCGATAAGGAAATATTCTATTGCACCGTCGCATCTTGAAGGTAATACAGGGAAATCCCATACGAGACTTGTATCTCCCATAGTCGGTGTATTTATTGTACCGCCGATTTCTGAAGGAATATTTGTATTAAGCGAGCAACACGGCGGATTGTACATATTGGCAAGTGAATTGAAACTGCCATAGAAGTAAGTATCATTTCCAAGATAAGAAAGCCCGGATGATAAATTATCTGTAATAGAAGCTGCGGTTGCATCCTGACTTCCGGCATTAGCCACTGCAAGTCTGTATCTTACAGTATCTCCCGGCTGATAAGGTCCGCCCGGATTTACCTGACAATTATCACATTCGCCAACGAATAGTTTGGTAGCTAATATTTTCGGTTCAATATTTTCAACATCTTTATTATGATTAACAGATATTGGAGACAAATCAGTACCATAGACAGTAGCGTGATTTGTAACAGTTGTCTGGCCCGGTACTACAATACTGCCATCCTTGAAGTTTGTATCTCTTACACATACATCAAATCTGTTGAATATGTTTTCATTCAAATCAATTGTTCCGCCGTAAGTCCATTTTAAGCTGCAAATTTCTGCAGGCAGATTGGATTCAGTAAATGTACCTGTAGAATTATAAGTGATAGTAGTATCCGGAGTAGTATTGCATGAAGTTCCATTCCAAGTATATATCTCAAGCGTAACAGGTGTATGCCCTGAATAAACAGATGTATAAATATTATTTACATCCACTTCACCGGGTACTTCATCTTCCATTACGAGATTATTCTGAGGTAGAGTTCCTGTATTTTTATACCAAAGTCTGTATGTGCCGCAACATCCCGGAGTGAAATTCGGAGAATAAAAAGAATTATTCGGGAAATATAATCCCATTGCAAGAGATTTGCTGAGAGTAGCGTCCTGAATACCATCGCATAATTCTACGCTTGCAGTATCGAGCCAAGTCTGAGTTTCATTGTTGCATGGAGTTTGAAATTCAAGTTTTGCAATATTTTCTACTGTCTGACCTACACTGAAATCAGAAGATGGAAACTCTACCGTAACATATGTAACATAGAATTGCCACCATGGAGAAACTTGCAGATTTGTTGGTCCACCGGTAAGAGGTATCCAGCTCGTACCGTTTGATGTGGTGTTTACAGGTCCTGACCACCAGTTTGTTACATTTGTAATAACTGCATTCGCCGGCAGTAAATCTTCCAGATTGATGTTAGTAAGATTAAGCCCTCCGATATCAGAACCAGTCGGGTCAGTAATGCTGATTCTGAAAATCACTTCATTATCAATAGCACATCCCGCAAAGAGTTCTTTTTTGAACTGCCATTTGTTTTCAGGAGCAGCTGCCGTAACGCAGGTTTCCTGAGTAGAAATCCATTCATTTCTTTCGGGGTCATCCGTCATATAAGCAATATTACAGGCTGTTTCACCTTCGCAGGTTACGCCCGGCTTAAACTTTACATTGATTTGGACAGTACCTGAACCGCTCGGCATATTCAGATTGCTCAAAGTAAAATTCACAACATTTCCTGATATACTTGATACCGGTCCACCCGGAGCTGCACTGATTACGTCAAGAGTAGAAGGTATTGTATCTGTAATGTATAGTGTGCCGGGAGCGCCGCCCGACCAACCGTAAGTAAGTGTATAAGTAAATGGCTGCCCCGACTGTATCGGGTTAGTAGCATTGTGAGATTTACTCAGCGTAAAATTCTGCGACCAAGCCTGATTTGCCGAAAAAATCATAATTACCGCGGCAATCATAATGATTTTTAGTGATATTACTTTTGATTTGTCAATTAAAAGTAAATTGTATTTTAAAATATTCATAAAACACCCTAAAGATTATTAAAAATTAACAGTTAAGTTTTGCTTAAATATAAGATTAGTTACTCTTATATTCAAGAATTATTATACATATTTTTTAAAATATTAATATTTTTGCATATGTATTTTTATTTCCGGTTAATAATAACAGATTATTTACAGAATATTATCTAACAGGATAAATTTTCATACAATTATTTTCAATTCCAAAAAAGTCTTCTGTACTTTGACAAATGAAATAATGTAAATATTTAACAAAAAATTAACTTCATTTTCAGTTACTATTTTCTGAATTATGGTTATTTTTGTAGTTATTGCATTTTATATTTTAATAAAAATCAGGGGAAAATATGTTTTATAAAGCGTTGATATCCGCTATTATTACCTTCTTTTCTGCAACGGCAATATTTGCACAGGGTCTTACCACTGCTATGATAGATGGCACCGTATCAGATGAAAACGGCAAGCCTCTTGCCGGAGTAACAGTAAAAGCTGTTCACCAGCCTACAGGAACAGTAGCAGGAGCATTCACTAATGAAAAAGGTCGCTATACCTTGCAGGGCTTAAGAATCGGAGGACCTTACGAAGTTACCTATTCTATGGTTGGGTTGAGAACAGAAACAATTAATGAAATATATCTTTCAATTAATCAGGAAGTTACTTTTGATATTAAGCTCTATTCCGAAGATGTGGAAATGGATGAAATTACCGTACTTGGAAACAGAGATAATATTATCAGCAGCGGCAGAACAGGTGCAGCTCAGACAGTATCAGAAGTGGAAATTGAACGTCTGCCGACTATTGAGCGTTCACTCAGTGATTATACAAGGCTTACTCCCCAGATAGTAGGTTCGGCAAGCGACGGTTCTTCTGCTGCAGGAAGAAATTCCAAATTTAATAATATTCAGGTGGACGGTGCTTCTCTTAATGACGGCTTCGGGCTTGATGCTGCAGGCACTCCCGGAGGTCAGGTGAACACCCAGCCGATTTCACTCGATGCAATCGAAGAGTTTCAGGTAGCCATTGCTCCATACGATGTTCGCCAGAGTGATTTTACAGGGGCATATATCAATGCCGTTACAAGAAGCGGTTCAAACAGATTTACCGGTTCTGTATATACTTATGGAAGAAACCAGTCATTAGTGGGTGATAATATCTACGGCGAACCTTATAATGACTTCCGTCAGTATGAAATGGGCGGCAGATTGGGCGGACCCGTTGTAGAAGACAAACTCTTTTTCTTCCTGAGCGGTGAAGTAGGAAACAGACTTGCCCCGAGAGATGTTACATTCAATAATCCCGCCGGCGGACAGTATAATCTTCCGGTGGACCGTGATATTCTCGGTATGATTGCAGACATTAGTAAAGACAAATGGGGATATGACCCGGGTGATTATTCTGCTAATTATTCTGTACCTAATAATAATTATAAAATATTTGCAAGATTTGATTATAATTTCAATGATAAACACAGACTTACTTTAAGGCATAACTTTGTATATGGGTTTGAAGAGCGTGGAATAAGCAGACGCTCCACAAGCTATTCTTACGGAAATTCCGCATATGATTTCAATTCTATGCAAAATCAGACAGTACTTCAGCTAAACAGTGTATTTTCCAAAACTACTTTCAATGAATTAAAAATAGCGGTTACATCGGTTAATGACTCCAGAGACCCTAAACACTCACCATATCCGAGCGTCAGAATTAATGACATAATGGGAACAGACCTTGATGTATTTATGGGAATTGACCGCTATTCACAGGCAAATTCACTTGACCAGACATATATCGAAATAACTGATAATTTCAACTGGGTGCTTGGTAATCATAATATTACTTTCGGTACTCAAAATCAGATTTTCGGATATAATAATTTGTTCCTTCAGAACTACTACGGAGCATATGAATTTGCATCACTTGAAGATTTTGCAAACGGAGTAGTATCAAGATATTACAACTCTTATTCATTGGACCCCGATAAATACGGCGAAAAACCGAGAGCCGACTGGTCAATGGTACAGAGCGGTATTTATCTTCAGGATGAATGGACTATCTTGAGAAATTTGAAATTATCTTACGGTCTCAGAGGCGATTATATATTCCTCCCCGATGAACCTTATGAAAATGAAACTCTTTATCAGGAATTCCCGGGTTTATCTACCACTGACTTGCCGACAATGTTTCTTCTCTCTCCAAGAGTCGGTTTTAACTGGGATATATTCGATGATAAAAGTTCGCAGATAAGAGGTGGCTTCGGAATATTCTCCGGCAGAACTCCCGGAGTATGGCTTTCTAATCAATACTCAAATACCGGTGTAGATATTGGTATGGTAGAAGCTCTCGCTTATGAACTGCCTGAAGATTTCAGATTTGTACCCGACCCTTACAATCAGCCAAAATTACCCGGCGACCCTACTACGGAGATAAATTTGGTGGACCCTGATTTTAAAATGCCTCAGCTTTTCAGAACAAGTCTCGGTATTGACCAAAAGCTCGGCAACGGATTTATCGGTACAGTTGATTTTATGTATTCAAAAACTATCAATGACGTATATTTCCTAAACTATAACAGAGAGTATGCAAGAGACGAAGGCGGCAATATTGAATATGCTCCCGATGGCAGACCTCTTTATACTTATGATGAAACATCCGAAAAATTTACCAACGTTATTTATATGACTAATACCGAAGAAGGCTATCAGTCCAGTCTTACTTTCCAGCTCAGAAAACCATGGGGACAGGGAATATTGCCGAAACTCGGGCTTAATATGTCATATACATATACCGATGCAAAAGATGTAAACAGCAATACTTCATCCATTGCATATTCGAACTGGAGATACCTTGTAACTCAGGACCCTAATGACCCTAAACTATCAACATCAGATTTTGAAATACCTCACAGAATATTATTTAATGTATCATACAAATTTGAATGGTTCAAAGGGCTTGCAACTATTGTAGGATTATACTACGAAGGGCGCTCGGGAAGTCCTTTCTCATTTGTTTACAGAGTGCCTAACGGTACTATGGACCCTAATTATGATATGGAATGGAATAACGATTTGATGTATATGCCGGAATATCAGACAAAAAATGATGCTCCCGGATACGAACCCGGTACAGACCCTAATAATGTACCTGACGTAATACTCTCTACAAATAACTGGCAGCAATTTGAAGATTTCGTTTCAGGATTTGACGGTATTGAAGAGCAAAGAGGAAAAATTGCAGATAGAAATGCTTTCAGGTCACCATGGCAAAATCAGGTAGATTTAAGAATTACTCAGGACGTAAAATTATTTGACAGTCATAAATTCCAGCTTACATTTGATTTCCTTAATTTGCTCAATATGTTCAATGAAGAATGGGGGCAAATAGAATACGTAAGATATAATTCATTCAGCCTTGTTACATTCGAAGGCTATGAAGTGGACCCGAGAGACGGAGTAGAAAAACCCGTAATTGATTTTTCACCCGAATATTTCGATAAAGACCCTGACGGCAATCCTACACCATACGAAAGAACAACACTTTCATCCAGATGGCAGATGCAGTTCGGTCTGAGATATTTCTTTTAAGTTTTATATTCAAAATCATAATCAATACAAACAACCTTCCGAACAGCAATGCTTTCGGAAGGTTTGTTATATTTTATTTGACTGAAAGAAGATTTTAGTTCTCCCCGACTTTCTTATACCAAGTTGCTTTCAATCGTATAATATATTTCATAAGAACTATAAGTTTTCTCATTGCGAAACTCCGATACTTCGACAGGCGGTTGCTGAGCCTGTCGAAGTGCAGCACAGGTTTCGCAATGGGATTCCCAAATCGGAGAGACTGTGTAAAAAGTAGAAAAACTCTT
>CAZIXJ010000088.1:0-8638 GCA_964542835.1 uncultured Hyphomicrobiales bacterium | reverse complement strand
TTTTCTGGAATGAAGAAAACAATGCTTATCAGGATAACTATCAGTTGCTTGATGGCAGTATGTCTCTTGTAACTTCATATTTTGATATTAATTTATGGGCAAGAAATATTCTTAATGAAAATTACAATGCTTTTTATTTTGATGCACTCGGTAAAAGTTTTGTGCAGCAGGGACGTCCTTTCACTTTTGGAATTCAGGTTTCAGCAAAAATATAGGACGTAATGAAATCAAATAAGCAGAAATTTTTTGTATTATTCTCTCTATACATAGCGCAATCTATCCCGATGAGTTTTTTTGCTTCTATTATGCCCGTCATAATGAGGCAGGAAAACTTTTCTTTAGAATCTATTGCGATGCTCCAGTTAGTCAAGTTGCCCTGGATAATTAAATTCCTTTGGGCTCCGCTGATTGACAGAAAAACAAAAACTTCGGGAGATTTCAGAAACTGGATATTCGGCTCTGAGATATTTTATGCAATTATAATATTTTCAATCGGTTTCCTCAATCTGGAATTTAATTTTACTTTGATAATAGTGCTGGTTGTAATTGCATTTATTGCCTCCGCCACTCAGGATATTGCTACTGATGCTTATGCCATATTACTTCTGAAAGCTGAAGAGCGTGGGTTTGGAAACAGTATGCAGACGGGTGGCAGTTTTGTTGGTACATTATTCGGAAGTGGTGTATTATTAATCATTTACCATCATTTTGGATGGCAGTTACTGCTATTTTGTTTAAGTTTATTTGTATTACTTGCTCTAATTCCATTATACTTCTTCAAAAAAAATGGTCAGATTGTAAAAACAGAAGATTTTAAAACTTCACCTAAAGATATAATTACATTTTTTCAGCAAAAGACAATTTTCAAGCATATAACTGTTCTTTTCTTTTTCAATTCCGGACTTATAGGTATGCTTGCAATGCTTAAGCCCTATCTCGTAGATTACGGGTATGAAGCCGACCAGATTGGTTTTATGGTAGGTATTGTAGGTACTTCCATTGCAGCTCTTGCTGCACTCCTTAGCGGCTGGCTCATTAAGAGAAAAAAACGTAGTTCTATTCTTTATACAGGGATAATTTTAAATATACTTGCCGGAGTATATTTTTATCTGCTTTCGCAATTTGGAGGCAGTATTCATTCGTTTTATGGCGGTATTACAATTATCTGGTTTGCTTACGGCTTTGGTTCTGTAATTATTTACACAACTTCAATGGATAAGGTTCGTCCCGGAAGAGAAGGCACTGATTTCACACTGATGATTGTATTGCTTCATTTGAGCAGTCTTATAATCACTGTTTTAAGTGGGCGAATAGCTGACAGAATTGATTATTCAGGGCTTTTTATCGTAGAAATTTCACTGTCAATTGTGGCACTTATTTTTATTTTGTTAATTAATCCAAAGAAACTATATAATGTCAAAAATTTATCATCTGATAAAAAAATACAATAATCCCGTTCCGAGATATACGAGTTATCCTCCTGCAAATCATTTTTCAGAGGAATTTACAGAGAATGATTATTTGACAGCTATCGAAGAATCAAATAATCAAAATCCGGAAAATATCTCGATTTATATTCATATACCTTTTTGCACAAAGCTCTGCCATTATTGCGGTTGCAATGCTTTGAGGTTGCCAAAGCAGGAAATGGTAAATGAATATCTTGATGCACTTCATAAAGAAATTGAATTAATCACCCAAAAGCTTGATAAGAACAGGAAACTTTCGCAAATTCACTATGGCGGAGGTACTCCTAATTCAATTCCTGTTGAAAATCTCAGAAATTTAAATCAAATGCTTTTCAGCAAGTTTGATACAGTAGATGAGCCTGAAATTGCAATAGAGCTTAATCCTTCTACTTTAAAATATGAGGATATTGATATTTTGCTTGATGCAGGATTTAATCGTTTCAGTTTTGGAATTCAGGATTTTGATGAAGACGTTTTAAAAAATGTAAACAGAGACCCTTCCAAATATCCGGTTGGTGAATTGATGGATTATATATGGGGTAAAAGCTCCAAGTCATTGATAAATCTTGATTTTATATATGGTTTGCCCGGACAGAGCGTGGAGAGTTTCGTTAATTCTCTGAAAATTGCCCAAAAACTAAAGGCAGACAGAATTGTAACATTTTCATACGCTCACGTGCCATGGATGAATAAATCTATGCTTATTCTTGAAAAAAAGGGATTGCCTGAGCAGGAAGAAAAACTGAATATGTATTTCGATGCGAGAGAATATCTGAATAAAAACGGTTATTATTCAATAGGTTTCGACCATTACGTTCTGGAAAATGATGAACTCTATAAAGCATTGAAAAATAATCAACTTCACAGAAATTTTCAGGGATATTGCACCAGACGGACTACCGGGCAGGTTTATGCTTTCGGTGTATCTGCTATAAGTCAGCTTGAGAGAGTTTACTCGCAGAATGAAAAATCAATAAAGAAATACATTGATGCAATTAATAACAACAGATTACCGGTAATTAAAGGTTATTCTCTATCTGATGATGAAATAATTATCAGAGATATAATCACTAATCTCCTGAGCAATAACTATCTTGATTTTCAAAATATTAGCAATGATTTGAATATTAATACCGATGAATTATACAAAATGTTGAAAATAGACTTCAATCAAATTAATGAATTTGAAAAAGACGGTATTTTAACTTTTGAAAATGACATTTTGAAAATAACGGAAACAGGTACATTATTTGTACGTAATGTAGCTGCTGCACTTGACCCGGCATATGAATCCAAAGAAAATAAATACTCGAGGTCCGTATGATGCAGAATAATGAAATATATGATGCCATAATAATCGGTGCGGGACTTACGGGATTAACAGTTGCATTTTATCTGAAAAAAGCAGGTTTGAATATAAAAGTAATGGAAAAAGAAAGCAGGGCTGGCGGAGTAATAAATACTATTGAAAAAGACGGCTTTATCTATGAAACAGGACCTAATTCAGGAGTGCTTTCTTCACCAGAACTCGTTGAATTATTTGATGATTTGAAGGATGAAATAAAACCCGAAATTGCAAACAAAAACTCAAAAGACAGATGGATATGGAAAGACGGTAAATGGGAGAGTCTTCCTTCCGGATTATCAGGAGGAATAAAGACGCCTCTTTTTACTCTTAAAGATAAATTAAACATTTTATTTGAGCCATTGAGACAAAAGGGCGAAAATCCCGATGAGAGCGTGGAAGAACTCGTAAAAAGACGGCTTGGACAATCATTTTTTGAATATGCGGTTGACCCGTTTATTTCAGGAATTTATGCCGGCAATCCGGAGAAACTCATTACAAAATATGCACTTCCGAAACTTTATAATCTCGAACAGAATTACGGAAGTTTTATCAAAGGTGCAATTAAAAAGAGAAAAGAGCCAAAGAGTGATTTGGATAAAAGAGCAACCAAAGATGTGTTTTCAGTAGAAAAAGGTTTGAAAAATTTAATCAATGCTCTGGAAAAGAAAATCGGCAAAGACAATTTTATTTTTGAAGCTAAAGATGTGAAAGCAGATTTGGATTCAAAGCCATATTCAGTAAACTATAATAATAAAACATTGAAAACAAAGGCAATTATATCTACTGTCGGTGGTTATGCATTTGCTGATATTTTTGGGAAAACGGGTTTAACTGAAAATATATCAAATCTCAATTATGCAAAAGTAGTACAGGTAATACTTGGCTTTAAAGACTGGAAAGGCATTGATTTGAAAGCATTTGGCGGATTAGTACCGAATAAGGAAAACAGGGAAGTCCTTGGAGTGTTATTTCTCTCTTCAATTTTCAAATACAGGGCGCCAGAAGGTGGTGCATTGCTTTCTGTATTTATGGGTGGCTCGAGAAAACCTGAAGTATATGATTATGATGATGAGAAAATTATTTCACTGGTAAACAGAGAAGTATCTGATATGATGAAACTCAATGATTTCAAGCCTGATATGATTGATATTATCAGATATAAAAACGCTATTCCGCAGTATGAAATTTCTTCCAAAGAGCGCTATGAAGCTATTGAAGAGCTTGAGAAAAAATATAAAGGGCTTTACGCTGCAGGAAATATCAGAGACGGTATCGGAATGTCCGACAGAGTGGCACAGGGAAGAAAAACAGCCGAAAGTGTAATTAACTACCTGAAAAATAATGAATAAAACAGCACTGATACTTGTAAATATCGGTACGCCGGACAGTCCCGAAAAAAAAGATGTTAGAAAATATCTTTTTCAGTTTCTCAATGATAAACGGGTAATTAATATTCCCACAATTCTAAGGTTTTTACTTGTTAATTTGATTATAGTTCCTTTCAGAACACCAAAATCAAGTAAAATATATAAAAAACTGTGGACATCGAATGGCTCTCCAATTATATACTATTCCAATAACTTAGTAAATAAAATCAGCAATATTGCCGGTGATAAATATGATGTTTTTGCAGCTATGAGATACGGAAATCCTTCCTTAAAAAATGTTCTGAATGAAATAAAAGTAAAGAATTACGACAAAATAATTCTTTTTCCAATGTTTCCGCAGTATGCGTCTTCTACTACGGGTTCGCTTGCAGAATTTGCTATGAAGGAAATCAGCAAATGGAATGTAATGCCCGAATTGCGAATTATCAGTCAGTTTTATGATAACGAACATTTTATAAATGCTTTTGCATCAAGAGTAAAAGATATTAAACTGAATGAGTATGACCACATTGTCTTTTCATATCACGGTTTGCCTGTATCTCAAATTGATGAAATACATCCTGAAGTAATTGAAAATAAATGTAATTGCGTAAATGATATGCCTGCTCACGGAAGGTTTTGCTACAAGGCAACTTGCTACGAAACCACAAGACTTCTTGCCGGTAAATTAAATATCAGTAAAGAAAATTATTCAGTCAGTTTTCAGTCCAGACTTACAAAAAACTGGCTGAAACCTTTTACTGATGAATTACTCCTTAAATTACTGATGGGAGGCAAGAAAAAAATACTGGTATTTGCTCCTGCATTCGTTACTGATTGCCTTGAGACATTAATAGAAATTGGAGATGAGTATAAAGAAATGTTCCTTGAAAAAGGCGGAGAAAAGCTATCGCTTGTCCCTTCTCTCAATGATTCTGATGAATGGGCAGAAGCAATATTAAAAATAATTGAATAATTTTGATAATTGTTTTTTATTAGATTTATTTTAATTATATTGTAATTGATATGTTGAAAAATGATTGAAATAAAATGTATAATGAATTAAAACAAAAGCTCGAAGCTCTGATTGGTGAAGAAAAAGATTTTATTGCCAATGCGTCCAATTTTTGCTCTTTTGTATTTACTGAGCTTAAAGATTTGAACTGGGCAGGATTCTATTTTTATGATGGCAGTGAACTCGTACTTGGTATGTTTCAGGGAAAGCCCGCTTGCATACGAATTAAGCCGGGAAGTGGTGTGTGCGGAAATGCGTTTGAAAAGAATAAAACATTAGTAGTGGAAGATGTCCACAAATTTGAAGGACATATAGCCTGTGACCCTGATTCCAATTCTGAAATAGTTATTCCCGTGAATATAAACGGTAAAACTATCGGAGTTTTTGATGTGGACAGTCCAAAACTAAAAAGATTCCGATTTTGCGACCAGCGCGGACTGGAAGAATTGCTGGAAATATTGATTTCCCGGAGCGATACTGAAAAGATAATGGAATACTATAAATAAACCGGGATTTATAATGCCTGATGAACACTTCCTAAATCCGGAAAAATGGATAGTCAATTTTAGTAAAATGCTTTACGGCTATGCATATATCCGCGTAAATGACGAAGAGTTCGCAAAAGACCTCGTGCAGGATACCTATTTTGCAGCATTAAACTCCAAAGATAAGTTCAGGGGAGAAGTGTCCGAAAAAAACTGGCTGTTTATGATTTTAAAAAATAAAATCATTGATTATTATCGAAAAAAATCTGCAAGCATCGTAAGTGAATCCAAAGAATCAGAAAATGAATTTTTTGATGAAAAAGGAAACTGGCTGGAAAACCAGAAACCGAATGACTGGCAACAGGATCCCGATGCTTTGCTCGAATCCGAAGAGTTCAAACTCATAATAGATAAATGTAAAAATAAACTTCCTCAACTTCATTCTGCAGTATTTACATTAAAATATCTTCTTGATGAAGACACCGAAAAAATTTGTAAGGATTTGAATATTTCCGAGTCTAACTATTGGGTAGCTGTTCACAGAGCAAGACTCAAATTAAGAAAATGTTTGGAAAAATTATGGATTGAGTGCTGATATGATGAAAAAAATGATGTTTTCCTGCAAAGAAGCAACAAATCTCTTATCTCAAAAAGAAGATGAAAAATTAAATTCATTAGATAAATTAAGACTTAATTTACACTTATCTATGTGCAAATCCTGCAGTTTGTTTGCAAAGCAAACTCAGATATTCAATTTATTAGACAATTATTATATTGAAAAAGAAATTCCTAAAGAACACCTCAGTGAAATTACAAATAAATTTGAAAAAGAATTAAAAAAATAAAAAAAATCTGTAAGGAATTAAATTTAGCTCCGACTAAAATAATGTAACACAAATTAAATGTTTTTATTTATTATTTTAGTTGGAGATGTAAAATGTCTAAAAAATCAAATTTCGCAAAAAGGTCAATAGTTGCAGGCTCAGTAGTAGCTGCTGCAATGTTCTCAGGAAATGCTCTAAAAGCAGACGACGCAAAATTATTCTCATATGATAATCTTGGTTCAGGTTCTGAAGTTAGAACTGAATTGCTTTACTCAGGCGGAAGCCTTGCATTTGATGCAAAATGCGGCGAAGGCAAATGCGGTGAAGGCAAATGCGGCGGAAAAGAAGAAACAAAAAAAGAAGAGAATAAAAAAGAAAAAAGCGAAAAATCTGAAAAAAGCGAAAAGTCTGAAAAATCAGAAGAAAAAGCTAAAGAAGGAAAATCAAACGAAGCCAAATGTGGCGAAGGTAAATGCGGTAATTAATTTGTATGTATAGGCTCCAATTGAAACATTTGTTTCAGCATACAATAATGTGCCGGCTGAATACTTAACCTCATCAGGATTTGGCCGGCATTAATTAAAAACTAAAGGAATTAATTATGGTTGGCATAGGTTACAGAAAAGAATTTACTGAGGAGTTTTTCGACGAAGAAATAATATCGCCGGATTTCGTAGAAATTGCTCCCGAAAACTGGATGAATATAGGTGGCTACTGGAAGAAGCAGTTCGATAAAATAGCTGATAGATTTCCCGTTTTTACTCACGGTCTTTCGCTTTCAATAGGAAGTCCTGATGAAATTGACAAAGCATTTGTCAGTCAGGTGAAGAATTTTCTGGAAGAATATGATATAAAAATATATTCTGAGCATTTGAGCTATTCCAAATGTGATAATGCACATTTGTACGATTTGCTTCCCATTCCTTTCAGAAATGACGCAGTAGAGCATATTTCATCAAGAATTAATGAAGTGCAGGAATTGCTCGGAAGAGAACTGATACTTGAGATTGTTTCGTATTATTCTCCTGTTGCAGCAGAAATGACAGAACTTGAGTTTATCAATAAAATTGCAGAAAAATCAGGTTGCAAATTGCTTCTGGATGTAAATAATGTTTATGTTAACTCTTTTAATCATAAATATGACCCGAAAGAATTTATTGACGGTTTGCCGCTTAACAGAGTAGAATATATTCATATGGCGGGACATACGCAGGTATCGGATGATTTGATAATTGATTCTCACGGTGAAGCAATAATTGACCCTGTCTATGATTTGTTTGATTACACTGCCGGAAAACTAAAGCGTGATGTGCCGGTATTGCTCGAAAGAGATTTTAACATTCCTCAATTAAAAGAATTAAACTTTGAAATGAATAATATCAGAACGATTTTATCAAAACGCATCGGAGAAAAATCAAATGCTTGATAATTATACATACACTCAGCAGAAAAAGATGGCTGATTACTGCCGTTCCGGAGAAAAAACTCAAATTGACGGTGTGAATAAGAATATAAGCCATTACAGAAGACTTGTATTTAATATAATTGATGAAGCCTTATCATCTGCATATCCTTTGACATACAAACTAATGGATATACGTGAATGGAATGATTTTATCGGTAATTTTTTTTCAGCTTCTCAGACTAAAAGCCCGCTTGTATGGCAAATGCCAAAAGATTTGCTCGATTATTATGAAAATAATGATATTTATTTGAAAGAAAAATATCCTTTTCTTATGGATTTACTAAAGTTTGAATGGGCGGAAATAGAGATTTATATGATGGAAAATTTAAAGGTAGATGCTTATGAAAATGAAGGCAGTTGGTTTGAAGATGAAATAGTACTAAATCCTGAACATATAATTCTTCCGCTTAATTATCCTGTACATATTAAGAATGCTTCATTAATTGATAATACTGACAAATCTGATTACTTTGTATTGATATATCGAGAGCCTGATACATATAAAGTGGAATTTATTAATTTATCGGTTCTTTTTGCTTTTGTTGTGGATTCTATGGCACGCGGGTATTATTTATGCGATATACTCGTAGAAGCTGCCAAAATATTCAATATTGAAGACAAAAAACTTCTTTATAACAAAATTATGCCCTTTCTCATTGAATTAA
>CAZIXJ010000087.1:0-8680 GCA_964542835.1 uncultured Hyphomicrobiales bacterium | reverse complement strand
ATATTAAAAATTTGAATAATTTGCATACTTTGAATTTGAGCGGTAATAATATCAGCAAATTGCCTCCTGAATTTACAAAATTATCAAATTGCAAAGTAATCTGGCTAAATAGCAATAAGCTGACTTCGCTTCCTTCAAATATTAATTCCATGCAAAATTTAAGAATTATTTCTATTCAGAATAATAATTTTTCAGAATCGGAAAAAGACAAGATAAGAAATGAACTAAAGAATATCAGAATTTCATTCTGATATTGAAGGTATAAATTATGACAAAATCAGAAAATGAAACAAAAAAAGTATCAATATCAGATTTGAAAGATCCATCTCTGTATTTCAACAGAGAGCTTAGCTTAATAGAATTTCAAAAAAGAGTGCTGTATGAAGCTGAAGACAAAAGCACTCCTCTTCTGGAAAGATTAAAATTTGTTTGCATTGTTAGCTCCAATCTCGATGAATTCTTTATGATAAGAGTAGCAGGGCTTAAAAGCCAGAAAGCTGCCGGATTGAGTGATTTGTCTTACGACGGCAAAAACCCCGAAGAGCAACTGCTTGAAATCAGAAAAATGCTTGAGCCTCTTTATAAAAGGCAGGAAACCGTATTGATTGATGAAATTCTCCCTTCTCTTGAAAAAGAAAACATCAAAATTCACAGTTATAAATCACTTGATAAAAAAGAAAAAGAATTTCTTAAGAACTATTTCAATGAATGTATTTTGCCTGTACTTACTCCTCTTAGTATAGGTCCTGCAAATCCTTTTCCGAGGCTTTTAAACAGAAGCCTTAATATAGCTTTTGTGCTTAATGACAAATCACAGATTCATTCTGAGAAAAATGTCGCTTTTATGCAGGTACCCGTATTTTTGCCAAGATTTATTCCAATTGAAAAGAGCAGCGGTAACCATTTTGTATTAATTGAGGATGTAATTATAGCCTTTGCTGAGACTTTATTCCCCGGCTATACAATACAAACAGCGAATAGCTTCCGTGTAACAAGAGATGCAGATATTGAAATAGCAGAAGATGAAGCTGAAGACTTACTTACTGAAATGGCTGAACAGATAAAGCTCAGAGACTGGGGAAGAGCTGCCGTAAGGCTTGAAATCAACGAGAATATGCCATATTATCTTTCTAATCTCTTGATGAATTCTCTTGAATTGCAGCCTATTGATGTATTTAAGACTAAAAGGCCTCTTAATTTGCCTGACTTTATGCAGCTTTACAAATTGCAGAGAAGAAACCTGAAAGATACTCCTTTCATTTCCAAAAAAATCCCCGAATTTGAACAGGAAAGTGAAGAAATATTCAAATCACTCAGAGAAAAAGAAATATTAGTTCATCATCCGTTTGAAACTTTTTCCAGTTCTACTGCAAGGCTTTTAGATATTGCAGCGGATGACCCAAAAGTGTTTGCCATAAAAATTACTCTTTACCGCACGGGTATGAATTCTGATATAGTAGCTGCTCTGAAGAGGGCTGCCGAAAAAGGCAAATACGTAACTGCTTTCGTAGAACTGAAAGCAAGATTTGACGAAGAAAAAAATATACTCTGGTCACGCGAACTTGAACAGGCAGGCGCCCACGTAGTATATGGCGTTCCGGGTTTGAAAACTCACTGCAAAATAGCTATTGTAGTAAGAAAAGAAGAAGAAAAATTCAAAACTTATCTTCATTTATCTACCGGGAATTATAATCAGATAACAGCGAGACTTTATACTGATATTGGTTTTTTTACAACTAATAAAGAATTTGCCGAAGATGCCACACAGCTTTTTAATATGCTTACCGGATACAGCAGACCAAGCAAATGGAATCATTTGATTGTAGCTCCCGAAGATTTGTATAAAAGTCTGATAAGAAAAATTGAAAGAGAAATTGAACTGTCAACTCCCGAAAATCCGGGACTTATTATCATAAAAACTAATTCTCTCGCCCACAGAGATTTAATCCCTGCATTATATAAAGCCTCAATTGCAGGCGTAAAGATAAAACTGCTTGTAAGGGGAATTTGCTGCCTGAAGCCGGGAGTAAAGAATGTAAGTGAAAATATTGAAGTAAAAAGTACAATAGGCAGATTTCTCGAGCATACACGGATATTCTATTTCAGAAATGGCGGAGAAGAAGAGTATTACCTCTCAAGTGCCGACTGGATGAGCAGGAATATGCACAGAAGAGTAGAGACTATGTTCCCTGTTTTAGATAAGAATCTTCAAACTCATCTGAAGCATATTTTGAATATTTATATGAAGGATAATCTCAAATCTTGGGTACTTAATTCTAATGGTGATTATTTAAAAACAAAACCTGCAGAAAATCAAAAGCCAATTTCTGCTCAACAGTATTTTTTAGATACATATAATGATGAGTATGATTAATTCTCATTGAAAATGCTTTGCTTTGAAAAATCACTTCCACCAATCAGGTACTTTATTGCCTGCTTTCGTTACGGCTTTTCTTACATCCAGTGATAGAAGCCCGATAAAACCGATAATGAAAAATATGCCGAGTGAGAATATCGCTATGCGATATGAACCCGTAAACTGAAGTGATAAGCCAAATACAAATGGTCCCATCCAGCTTGTACCACGCTCTGATATTTCATATAAGCTAAAATATTCGGATTCTTTCCCCTTCGGTATCATTAGTGAATACAGTGAGCGGCTCAGCGCCTGAGTGCCGCCGAGTACCAAGCCTATTACTCCGCCAAGCACAAAAAATTGAGTTTCATTTTCAAGAAACTGATATGAATAAAATATCAAACCCGTCCATATTACTAAACTTATAAGAAGAGATTTTTTTGTATTTGTAGCCTTTGCCAATTTGTTAAATGTAATTGCTCCGAAAAATGCAACAAACTGCACCATAAGTATTACGGCAGTCAAAGTAGAAATATCCAGTCCAAGCTCTTCCTGTCCAAATTGTGCTGAGACTACTATCACAGCCTGTACACCATCATTATAAAACAGATATGCTATAAGAAACCAAATAGTATAAGGATAATTAGCAGCATCTCTGAAAGTTTTGTTTAATTTTTTTATTCCGAAGAGAAAATAGTTTTCATTATCAGGGATTACCGTATCCGGCTTTCTTCTTTTTAGTGTAAGAAGTGGTATTACAGTAAATCCTGCCCACCAGACTCCCGCAGAAGCAAGGCATATCCTTACTGCCATTCCTACGCTTATTCCAAAAGAATCAGCATTAGAATAAAAAACAAGATTGAGCAGCAGAAGTAGCCCTCCACCGAGATAGCCGAAAGCCCATCCTTTGGAAGATACGTCGTCGCGTTCATTTTCCTGAGCAATGTCATTGAGATAGGCATTATAAAGCACCATAGCAGCACCAAAGCTGAGATTAGACACAATCAGCAGAATACCGCCAAGCATATATCGGTTTCCTTCGAGAAAAAACATACCTATGGTAGATAAAGCTCCTATGTATGAAAAAGCAGCCCATAGATTTTTCTTGCCCGATGAATGGTCGGCTATAGCTCCGATATAAGGTAGTATCAGTACTTGCAAAATAACAGACAGTGAAATTGAATAGGTGAAAAATGAAGCAGCATATACGGGAATTCCCATTATATATAAGTAGCCTTCAGGATTTGCTGCATTTTTTGCAATTTCCGTAAGGTAAGGTCCGAGAAAGACCGTAATTACGGTAGTGGAAAATGCAGAAATTGCCCAGTCATAAAAATACCATCCCAATCTTTCGCGCTTATTGCTCAATTTATTTTTGTCCGCTCTTAATTTTTAAAATAAAATTTAAGTAATATATTCCTTGTTAATACTGATGATTTATTAAATTATTTGCAAAGTTAATAAAATTTAATTATTTTTATTGATATAAAAATGGATTTCATGTGTCATAGCAGTATGAAGTGTTACAAATTTGAAAAAAGTTATGAAAAAAATTATTACTATATTTTGGATTCTACTGATTACTTTTTCTGCAAAGTCTCAGATATTTGATGATTTTGAAGAAAATTTATCAATAAATAATTACGGAAAAAAATTCCATTTGAGTGTGCCTCCATCATTGCAGGATGAGAACAACTCACAGCCCAGCTATATAAGATTATTTATCGGCAGCATAAAAAGAACAAAGGTAACAATAGAAGTACCGGCAAAATCATTTAAAAAAAATATTACAATTAATCCCGGTGAGATAAATGAAGTAGTAATGCCACCGGAAATAGCTCAGCCCTACATTAAGCAGGGCAAGCATCCTGCCGAAAAAAGCAGAGTATATCTCAATGCGGGAATTAACGTAATTTCAGAAGAAGATATTTTCATTTATGTTTTAGCTGATAATAACGCATCAAATGAAGGTTATCTGGCGCTCCCCGCTACTGCACTCGGCAGTAAATATGTTGTATCCTCCTATGGTGACGGGTCTTATCTTTATCCCGTATATACATCTTTTCCCAGCATTACTACGATAGTAGGCAATTATAATAATACGGTAGTCAATTTTACTCTCGGTGGTAACAGCAGCACTACTACAGCAGGAGGACTTTCTCCGTATCAGAAAGAAAGTAAAGTACTGAACAGTGGTGATGTATGGGTGATTTCCACACAAGGTAATTTTTCGGATTTATCAGGTTCAGTAATAAGCTCATCAAAGCCCGTATCAGTAATTTCAGGCAATCAGAGCGCCAGCATACCAATAGATAACAAAGGAAATGACTACATAGTCGAAATGCTTGCTCCGATAGATTCATGGGGAACAAAATACTACGGATTCAGTATATTCAACAAATCTGAAAATCCCGTATATCGGCTTTATTCCAAATATGACTCTACTGATATTTACGTAAACGGTGAGTTCGTAACTGAAATATTCAGTTCCGGAGGTATAGAAGGAATTGGGTACAGGGAATATCGCCCTGATACAGAAAGCGGGAAATTAAGCATATTCTCCTCCGATAAACCTATTGACGTTCAGCTGTATAATACAGGTTCTGAAGAAGACGGGTTGCCAAAAATAAACGGAGGTCCTTTTCAGATGAGATTAATTCCATATGAGCAGTTCAGTCGGGACATAATAATAACTATGCCGGGAACAGATACTTATAATTCCGGATTTGATAAAACATTTTTAGTGGTGATATCCAAAAATGTTGCATCTGAAATAATAATATCAGAGATAAATCAGGATAACGAAAACGAAAAAAATCTTGATGAAATGAATATAATTGAAAATGACATATTTACCGACGGAACTAATTATTATCTTATTGAAATGCCGGCAAGGGGATTATTCAGACTGAAATCATCCCAAAAACTTGCTTCTTACATTTATGGAATTAATAACAGAAGTGCATTCGGATATCCGGGTTCTTCAGAATTAAAATTTCTCGTAAATGATAATATTCCGCCAAAGCCTGAATGGAATCTTCACTGTAACGGTGATACAGATGGTATTGTAACCGATTTGCCCGAAGGCAATGCTTCCAACCTTGCCAATGTAATCGTGGACAGAATGAAAACAAATAACTACGAATTTCAAATTGATAAGATTATACCGGGAGTTACAAATCAGGCAGAATGGCAATTAAAAGTAAAAAATCACAGAGAAAATGCTCAGGCTGTAATTACTTTCAGAGATAAATCAAATAATGATACAACAATTAAGATTAATTACAAGGCTCCTAACGTAGAGCTGATACCTGATTATCATCACTTTGGCTCATTTGTATTGAATGATGAGACTGATGAGGCTAACTTTAAAGAATTCAGATTTGTAAATCATTCTGATACTTTGTTTGAGATAAACAGACTTGAATTTCTGAAAGATAACGCCGGATTTGCTTTTTCCGAAGAATTTTCTCACGTTACTCTTAATCCGGGAGAGGAATTCAGGTTTACTGTATTTTTTAATCCGGTAAATTCCGGTTTGAGCTATGATTCTATAGGTATCGGAAATGAATGTTTCTTCTCTTATCTCGGTTATGTAGAGGCTGAAGTGGGTGTGCCTGTAATCGAAGTAACAGATGCCGAATTCAATAATATATTTGAAGGAGATATTGCATATCGTGATATTCAAATCCATAATCGCGGTAAAATTGATTTGTTGCTCGAAGATTACAGAGGTACTTTCAGCAATAATTTTACTATAGTCAGTGACATTGATTTTGCTCCGTCAAATCCTGTAGTTATCAAACCCGGAGAGAGTTATGGTTTTAAGGTACAGTTTGAAAACGATATGATCGGACAATACAGTGATTCTGTAATAATTAAGTCCAATGCAGATGAATACATTGACAATGTGGCTATGCTCTATGCAAACGTTATCCCACAGGGGCTTACTGCAGACTCTTACGATTGGAAAAGAAAAAGAATAAACAGGACTGATTTTCCTGCCGGACCTTATCCCGTGCTGAATGAATACAGCGGAATAAAATTGAATAATATGAGTGATGAAAATTTAACTATTACAGGATTTGAAATAATTGAGAGTACCAATGGAGAGGCTTTTGAATTCAGCAGAGGACAACTTCAGAATCTTAGAATAAATGCCGGAGAATCTTTTGTGTTTCCCGTTAGATTTCGTCCTGAAGAAATAGGAAATCATAAACTTGTTCTGGAATACAGAGATAACAAAGGCGGCAAAGCAAGAACTACATTAAGAGGAACCGGAGTAGTACCAAAGCTGCACGTAGAGGATGTGAATTTCGATACATGCGTAATAGAAAGTTATGATAATTACAAACAAATGGACATCACTATTCGCAATCTCGGATACAGCGATTGGGATTTTGCAGATACTTTAAATTTGTTTAATTTACTTTTTGATGAAAACTTATCTGAAACATGGCTTACATTCAATGATAAACCATTTAAAATAAATTATCCTTTTATTAATTTTCCAAAACAGATATTGCCCGGCAATTCCTTTGTAATCAGGGTTGCGTTCGTTCCTCTGGAAACGGGATATACAGAATCTACGATTAAAATTAATTCTGACGCCTTAAATTCTGAAAGTTTGAAACTTTTCGGATATGGAATAAACCACGACATAGTAGTAAAGGGAGCTAAAGTAAGCACCTGCATTAATACTCCGGTACTTTTTGAATCGCTTATATCCAATAAAAGTTCCGGGAAAATTGAAATAGAAAGTGTAGAATTACTGGAAAATAATAACGGCTTTTCATTCGATGACCCTTCAGTTGCAGGTGGCTTTTCTTTGCAGCCGGATGAGGAAAAGAGAATTAAATTATATTTTAATCCTCTGAGCCTTGCATCATATGAAAATGAAATTATCGTTTCGAGTAAATCTCAAAATATAATAAAAAGAAGTGCCAAACTGGAAGGCAATGTAGATTATGTAGAAAGAAATGTAATACTTACACCTACAAGCAAAACCGGCAAAATCGGAGAAAAAACAAAAGTAAGCATAAAGCTCAATGAAGGAGAAGATATTTCAGAATACCGCATAAAGGAACTTGATTTGATAATTGAATACAACAGCAGTATGCTGAAAATTGAAAAAGAAGACATTACCGCAGGAAATAATTACAAAGGAAAATTTGAAATTACTTCAAAAAATATTGACCCGGATAACGGAGTTATCAAATTGAAACTCAGCAGCTTTATGGATAATTTCATCAATGATGTCGGTAATCTGGCAGAATTGAATTTTTACGTTTTATATCCTCTGGATTCAACAAAAAAATCACTGATAAATGCAGAAATATCCTCGAATGCGGATGAATGTGTAAAATTCAAATCATTTTCATCAAAAATTGACCTCGAACCTGTATGCGTAGATGACCTCAGGAAATTTAACATAAGCGGATATGATTATGATTTGCAGGAAATATCTCCAAATCCTGTAAAAGAAGACAAAACCGAGATAAATTACACTCTTGCAATCGAAGCACATACCAGACTGGAACTTTTCAACGCACAGGGAGAAATGGTAATGCTGCTTAAAGATGGCGTAATGCAGCCGGGAAATTTTTCAACGGAAATTGATTTATCCGACCTCGCATCAGGAGTTTATTTCTACAGATTGAAATCAGGACCTTATATGAAATCGCTGCCTCTTGTAATCAGCAAATAAAGTGGCATAGTATTTTATAGTATATTGGTATTATGTATGTCAATATTAATGGAATATTATGCTAAAAAAGATAAAAAGATTTGTGATGGTTACTCTGATACTTACAATATTTGTAAGCTGTCAGTCCACTATAAGGTTTTCAGTAAAAGATGTGCCTGACTTCGGCTCTGCTGCCGAAACAGGTGAAACAATCGAAGGCAAAGCATCTTACTATGCTGAAGATTTCCACGGCAGAAAAACATCAAACGGTGAGACTTATGATATGTATAAAATGACAGCCGCCCATAAAGAACTGCCGTTCAATACACTCGTAAGGGTAACTAATCTTAATAATCACAGAGCAATTGTGGTTAGAATAAATGACAGAGGACCTTTTAAGCCCGGCAGAATAATTGATTTATCAAAGGGTGCCGCACAGAAATTGCAAATGATAAATGACGGAGTAATCCCCGTAAAACTGGAAATCCTCGGTACAAATATAGCAGCCGGGAATTAGTTGTTTGTAAAATTTTTCATTTATCTTATACCAAGTTGCATTCAAAGAAACAACTCATCAAACTTATTAAATCTGTATCCTTTTTAATTGCCCCGAGTTTTAACTCGGGGTGTGTAATGAG
>CAZIXJ010000086.1:0-8756 GCA_964542835.1 uncultured Hyphomicrobiales bacterium | reverse complement strand
ATGTGGCAGTTGTAAAAGAATATCGGGATTTTCACATCAGAATTTTGATTTTATATTTGCATTGCCCGCATCCGGAAAAGCTGATGCAAAAGGCGGGAATCCTCTGGATAATTTATCGGAAGAGCAAATAGAAGAAATAAAATCCGAAATCAGCAAAAAAGCTGAAAATAATTACTACAAAATCCAAATACCTAATGCTTCTCAAATTAAAATTTCTTCCATAAGATATTTGAAAAAGAAACTCACTCTTTCTGATACCGGAAGAGGAAGAAGAGTGGTGGCGATAGCTTCTGCGGAGCAGATGACAGAAGAGGCATCCAATTCGTTTCTCAAAACTCTGGAAGAGCCGAGCAGCAATATCACCATTATCCTTATTACTTCGCAGCCAAACAGAATATTGCCTACCATACTATCCAGATGCCAGCAAATTAATTTTGGACCTTTAAGCGATGAATTAATCGTAAAAGCACTTATGCAGAGAGACCGCTTTGCCCTTGAAGATGCAATGCTTGCTGCGGCATTTGGACAGGGTTCGTACATAAAAGCACTGCACTCGGTAGATGAAGAAATGCTCGCACTTAGGGAAAATATGATTTCACTGCTCAGGCTTTCAGTAAAAAAACGAAATTACAGACTTAAAATGATAGAAGAAATTGATGAGTTAATTAAAACAAATGATAAAAATAAATTACACTCCGCACTGTTGCTTTTGCAGTTCCTATTGAGGGATGCAGAGCTATTAAGCAAAAAATCCGACAGAGGCAATATAATTAATACAGATAAATTTCAAATGCTGGATAATTTTGTGAGCCATTACGGACATAGCGAATTATATACAGTAATAGTAGAAATTGAAAATGCCGCTTCAGCAATATTTAAAAATGTAAATAAACATTTAATATTTCTGAGATTATTTATGAAAATCCGAGAAATATTAATGGTTAAGAAATTTTAAATTATTATATTGCATAAGTTTGAATATGAATTTTTAATAAAATCTGCAAAATATTTTTTTTAGTTTTTAAATGCAGGTGTCTTTTTATGAGTAATAATAATTATATAGATAAATACAGATCTGTACTGCCTAATCAGATAAAAGAAAAAACAGGCGAAAGCTCAAGAGTGGACTGCCTAATCAGAAATGGCGAAGTAATAAAAAAGCAGGTGCAATCTGAGTATGCCGAAGTCGAATTTCAGGGCAATATCAGGCGAATTTGCCATAATTTTAGAGAAATTCATCTGAATTATTTTCAGTATGTAGTAGTAATGACTGAAAATTGTGAAGAAGTTGGGATTGTAATGAGCCTTGGAAAAGATGCCGAAGCAAAAAAAGGCTCTTTTCAGAGTGAACAGCTTTCTAAAATTATGCGTATCGCAAGCAATAATGAAATTGAAAGGTATAAAACTTTGCTCGAAGAAGAAGAAAGCATTGTAAAAACTACTAAAGCCCTTGCCGAAAAATACCAACTTGAAATAAAAGTAACCGAAGCCCTCTGGCAATATGACAAACAAAAACTTACTATATTCTTTACTGCTCCTCAGAGAGTAGATTTCAGAGAACTGGTAAAGGATTTGGCGAGAAGCTTCAGGACGAGAATAGAACTTAGGCAGATAAGTGCCAGGGAAGAAACTAAAAGGCTGGGACCATGTGTAGGTCCTTGTGGAAGAGAGCTGTGCTGTACGAGTTTTCTCAATGATTTTGACCATATTACTCTGGACGATGCTAAATATCAGCAACTTTCCAATAACATTTCCAAATTAAGCGGTAATTGCGGCAGACTCAAATGTTGCCTTAAATACGAATTGGAAACTTATAAGAGCGCCTATGAGAAGTTCCCCCCAATTTATGCAATAGTTGATACTGACGAAGGCGTAGCCAAAATCACAAAAATTGATATTTTCAAAAACAAAGTAACCGTTAATTACGAAGGAAATACAAAATACGCTATGATAAATATCGAAACTATCAATAAATACGTGGATGAAGGAAAAGTATATATGCCGGCTGAAGTAGATGTAGATTGCAACGGATGCGGCAATTCTTCCAATGGAAACAGAGATAACGATACGCATGATAATTAGATAAATATCACCTTTCCCAAAACAACTTCAAATTAAAAGCTCTCTGCCAAACAGAGAGCTTTTCTTGAATTGAGTAATTTTAGAGTACCAAAAAAGAAAGCTGAACTTAATGATTCAATATTAATTAAAATTTCTTATATATTACAGACTTATATGTTGTTATGATAAATCTGACAGATAAGCAGAACACATCCTTAATTTCAAACAAGATTATACAAAAAAAATTCATCCGACGGCTTTCAGATACCATCGGATGAATATTGATTTTAAGAAAATTAAAATTATTGAGCATTATATGATTTCAAGGCAGCTAAATAATTATTGTTTGGTATTATTTATAGCTCTTTCCGGTAAGAAGCCCCAAAATAAATACACCTAAAGCCAGTCCACCAATTCCGAAAATTGTATCACCAAAAGCTCTGAGCCATTTGAATGTATTTATTATGTCAGAATTTAGAAATTCAGCACTTCTTGCATACCAGTATCCATACTCTACTGAAGCCCATGTTTGCATTAATCCGACCGGCAACAGGCTGAATACCACCATCGCAAACAACCCGAAATTAAGTGACCAGAATGATATTTTCAATGTCTTTTCTTTCCATTCTTTGTCTGGTGCTAATGCTCTTAGAGAGAATAACATAAGTCCAATTCCGAGCATACCGTAAACACCGAATAGTGCTGCATGACCGTGTACGGGAGTAGTATTAAGCCCCTGCATATAATACAGTGCAATCGGAGGGTTTATCATAAATCCGAATATTCCTGCTCCCAGTAAATTCCAGAAGGCAACTGATATGAAAAAGTAAATTGGCCACTTGTATTTTTTTATCCAGTCTTTTTGCTTTGAAATACGATAATTCTCGACAGCTTCGTAACCTACAAAAACCAATGGTACTACTTCCAAAGCACTAAATACCGAACCCAGAGCCATTGCGTATATAGGTGTTCCTGCAAAATACAAGTGATGTAGTGTACCGATTATACCTCCTGTGAGAAATATTGTGGCTGCAAGAATAGTTGCCTGCCCTGCTGTTTTTACACTAATTAGCTTCATCCTTGCAAAAAGGAATGCTATTACAACAGTAGCAAATACCTCGAAGAAGCCTTCTACCCATAGATGTACTACCCACCAACGCCAATATTCAGCTATGGCAAGATTTGTAGTTTTACCGTAACCGAGAGCAGCACCGTAAAATCCTGCGATTGCGATACAAGAAATCAGAAATAGAGTAAGAATCGGTTTTTGCTCATCATTTTTTCTGATAGCGGGAATAATTGAACGACTCATAAGATATAACCAAAGAAAGAGTCCGATAAGCAGTGCTATCTGGAAAAACCTTCCCAAATCTATATATTCATATCCGCTATGCCCGAAGTAGAACCAATAATCATCAGACATATATCCCATTACAGAGAGCCACTCCCCTGCCATAGAACCAAGTACCACTACGAGCAAGGCTCCAAACAGAATATTTACACCGATTTTTTGTCCCTTCGGTTCTGTACCACTAATTGATGGACCAATATATAAGCCTGCGGCAAGCCATGCAGTAGCAATCCAGAATATGCCAAGCTGAGTATGCCATGTCCTTGATATAGTATAAGGCAAAATATCAGCAATAGGAATTCCATAAAATGCTGTACCTTCTACTCCGTAATGTGCCGTAATTACTCCAAGTACAATCTGAAGCAAAAACAGTCCCGTTACAATCAAAAAGTATTTAACCGTAGCTTTCTGGGATGGAGTAGATTTGGAATATAGAAGCGGATCGTCTTTTGGAATTGTGTCAAGTTTATCATGCTCACGTCTTGTAGCATAATACCATGCCATAAACCCTATACCTGAAAGCAGGAAAATTATGCTAACGCCTGTCCATATTATTGTATCGCTTGTAGGTTTATTCCCAATAAGCTCCTCATGGGGCCAATTGCTTGTATAAGACATATCGCTGTCAGGTCGGTTGGCTGCTGCTGCCCATGCACTCCAGAAAAAGAACCCTGCCATTTTCCTTGCTCTTTCAGGGTCAGGCACGATATTAGGCGGCATTGCATACTCTTCTCTGCCTTCGAGAAAAAGCTTTTGATAATATGCAATATTATGCTTTATTGCTTTTGCTCTTATCGTCTCAACCGTTAGAGTTTGTGTGCTTTCGTCATATCTGTTGGCTTTCATCAGTTCACTCAATTCACTTTTGAGCTTATCCTGCTCATATGTATCGAGGTCATCATATTTTTTATTGAATCTTGAATCTGCCCATTCATCAAGTATGAATACGCTTTCCCTGTGAAGCCAGTCAGCAGTCCAGTCAGGAGCAATATAACTGCCATGCCCCCAAATAGAGCCGAGTTCCATTCCGCCCATAGCCTGCCATATATTCTGACCTTTGTCAATTTCGCCGGGACTAAAAATTATTTCGCCCTCAGTGCTTTTTACAGTCTGTGGTTTTGGAGGTGCTTCCTGATAAATCTTAATGCCGACCCATCCGAGTACGGCAAAAGATATTACAATTACACCAATAAACCAGTACCAATAATTTCTCATAATTCAACCCAGTAATTTATTAATGAAAATTCAAATCAAATTCCATTTTTATTGCCTTTGGAAACAATATGTTATTTTCGAGATGAATATGCTTGTGCAAATCTTTTTCGAATGCATCAATCTCTTTGAAAGTAATTTCATAAGTTGTACACGCATCATCAGGTAAGTAATAGTTGCCGGTAATATCACGCATCTTGTATAACAAATCTCCGGCTGAAGTATGTTCGTTTTCCATTTGCTCAATCTGGTCTTTTATTGATTGAAATGGTAATTCACCTAATGTACCGTTTCTTTTATATTCATTTTCTATTTCTTTGATTATCGGAAAGATGATTTTTTCTTCTTTTTCCATGTGGCTGAGCAATTCTTCTGACAATTGCCGGAACATATCCTTAACTTCCGACAGTTCAGGATGGTTCACTCCGTGAACTTCAGCAATTTTTTCAGTATGTGCCTTGAGTACGGGTATTTGATTTAACACATAGCTGTGATGATTATTTATAATATAATCAATCAGAAAACTCAAATCCCACGAACCATAATTATTTGCATCACTTTCACATGATGACTGTAATTTTTCAAGTTCATTTACGACTATTTCTGTATCTACACCTTTTTCATTACAAACGTCTTCAAGTTTTCTTTTGCCTTTACAGCAAAAATCCATACCGTATTTTTCAAATACCGAAGCATATTCGAAATTTTCTGCTACAAGTTCACTTAATAATCTTTGAGACACTTGTATATTTTTATTTATATCATTCATTATATAACCTTTTTATTAAATCAGACAAAAAACTCTGATTCAAAACTACAATACAAATTTTGATTATGCAAGAAAAATATTGAATATTCTTAAAAAATAAAAAATAATTTTTTTTACAAAATTAACATCATAGAGATTTGAATGTTTTTTCTGCAAAACAAATTTCTAATCCTCTTTATTTCAGGCGAAAAAGATGATATACCAATAATTTTTGTATTCTTAAATAATATAATTTTCTTGTTATAATTGGACTAATCCAATTCGCTTTCATTCATATTAAAATACTTCTCACAACAAAAACAATTCTCATTGCGAAATTCCGATACTTCGACAGGCGGTTGCTGAGCCTGTCGAAGTGCAGCACAGGTTTCGCAATGGGATTCCCAAATCGGAGTTTACCGATAAAATCGGCACAGGTGGGAATCAGATATTTTATCTTGTATGTTTGAAAGCAACTTGGTATAAGCGTAGTCGAAGTGTGGCAAGGCGGAGTATTTAATGACATTGGAATAGTATTATTCTCTCTCAATATGCAAAACAGGCTTTTTAAGGATGCTCTAAATAAATTTCTTACCAAGTATTATAATGCACTTTGCTTTTATCCCGTTTATCTTTCGGCTCTTTGTTATCAGCGGGATAACCCAAAGGGATTATATTCAGCGGAATTACATTTTCAGGGATTTTGAGTTTATCTCTTACAATTTCCACTCTTTCTGCAGACGGATATACGGCAGTCCAGACAGCTCCAATGCCTAAAGAATGCGCCGCAAGGAGTATATTTTGAGTGGCTGCCGAGCAATCCTGAACCCAGTAGTCTTCACCTCTTTTTTCGGGCATTTTAGATTTGTCACCGCATACGCAGATTGCAGCCTTTGCCTGCTTTAGCATTTTAGCATATGGAAGTTTACCGGCTAGATAGTCGAGTACATCTCTGTCATTGATTATGATAAATTCCCACTGTCTCCTGTCCATAGCAGAAGGTGCTGACATACCGGCATACAATAAATCATAAAGCATATCATCGCTTACAGGCTTATCAGTGTATTCTCTTACGCTTCTTCTCTGAAAAATCACATCCATAAAACTCATATTATACTTTTTGATTAGTAATAAATAAAAATATAAACGTTATTGTTTACAAATTATGTTAGGATTATGGCTTATATGAAAAATTTTATTTTTATATTATTTTTGCTTTTTGCAGCAAATTATATGCTGCTTTCTGACGATTATACCGATTCGCTTGAAAACGAGCTTGCCCTGAATAATAATGATGAGATAAAACAGATTGAGGTTTTATTACGTCTCAGCAAGTCATATGCTATTAATAATCCTGATAGTGCAGATTATTTTATAAATATGCTTAGAAAACTGGCAAAATCAAATAATCATACAGAAGGGATTTTATCTGCAGAAATATCTGCCTCAATAAAAGAGGCTTATCTTGGCAATTTATCCGAATCAAATGAAATACTCTTCAGAGCCGAATCTCTTGCGGAAAAATTTAATGAAACTGAAAGCCTCAATGATATATTCCTTACAATTGGGATTAATCATTTAAGGATGGCTTCATACGATGAGGCAATTGATTATCTGAATAAATCTCTGGAATTTGCCAGAACGAATAACTTGAACGATTATTTGGGCAGAACATTAATTACATTGGGAATATTCTTTAATAAGCAGCGAGATTATAAAAAAGAAAAAGAATATCTTTTGAAAGCACTGAAGCTTTTTCAAAAGGAAAACAAGAAAAGTAGTTTGTCAAATGTGTATAGTAATCTCGGCACAAATTTTTTAAAAACCGGAATGCCTGATTCTGCACGATATTATTTTATTAAATCACTTGAATTAGACAGTATTACAAATGATATTCAGGGAGTTGCAATTACTTATCATAATCTTGCCGCTACATTTGAAACTGAGGATAATCTCGACAGTGCAATTTACTATCTGAATAAGTCATTGATAATGAAAGAAAAACTTAACAACCAAATTGGAATTGCAAATACAAAATTTTCTCTCGCTGAAGTCTATTTCAGAATGAAGCAATACAACAAAGCAATGAATCTGGCTTATGAATCCATTGAAATATACAAAGCAGGTAATTCAAAAAGAAAACTATTAATTTCTTATGAATTATTGGATACTATCAACGAAATTCGTAATGATTATGCCAATGCATATAAATATGCCAAATTAGCTAAGAAAATGCAGGATAGTATTTATAATGAAAGAAAACAGAAAATAATATCAGATTTCGAATCAAAATACAAACTGGCTGAAAAAGAAATTGAAAATGAAAGACTAAGAAGAAAATCTGAAAAGCAGGAATTTACAATCATAATAGTACTGCTTGTAATTATGATTGTTGTAGTATTGATAATAATACTTTATTTGCGGCACAGGGCTTTGGAAAAAATCAATAAATTGCTTAATGAAAAGAATGACAAAATTGAGAAACAAAACGAAGAGCTTGAAGAACTTAATTCCGAATTGATAGAATCAAATCAGGAGCTAAAAGAGCTTAATGCCACAAAAGATAAATTCTTTTCTATAATTTCACACGACCTTAAAGGTCCGATTTCTTCCAGCTATCAGCTTATAGATAGTGTTAGAAAGCATTATAAATTGTTTACTGAAGAGGAAAAGAAAGAGAATTTCGATTTGTTGTATGACTCTACCTACAATACATACCTGCTTCTTGAAAATCTACTTACGTGGTCGCGCACCCAAAGAGATAAAATTGAGTATAAGCCTGAAGTAACCAATGTAAAAAGCATTACAGATATTACAATTAGCCATTTGCTCGTTTTTTCCGTACAGAAAAATATTACAATCAATAATAACATTGATGAAAATATTGCAGGCAAATTTGATATTAATATGATTTCCACTGTTTTAAGAAATATTATAAATAACGCTATAAAATTTACGGAAGAATATGGAGAGATAAACGTAGATTGCAAAAAAGAAAACGGCAATCTAAAATTTTCTATTGCAGACAACGGTATCGGTATGGATGAAAAAACCGGAAATGCTCTGTTTCAAATAGACAAAACCCACTCCAGACAGGGAACGAATAATGAAAAAGGTACAGGTTTAGGGCTAATTATAGCATGGGAATTTATCAAAAAGCATGATGGCGTCATATGGGCTGAAAGCAAACCTGGTAAAGGAACTACTTTCTATTTCACAATACCTGAGAATGAATTGTAATTTTGAATACTCTATGATAAATTTACAGTAATTTTTTTCTCTTGTTTATCTTTTATAAACAAATGTAAATATGCAATGTTGAATAAGTAAAACAATTATCGCAATTTTAATAACAAAAAGTGCAAAGGTTTAGTTCATATATTC
>CAZIXJ010000085.1:0-8845 GCA_964542835.1 uncultured Hyphomicrobiales bacterium | reverse complement strand
GATAAGAATCTTACCGCATAGCGGTTAAATATTCATTTTGGCTAAAGCCAAATATAAATATCCTGAACATTGAATTGACAAAGCCTGCAAATGAGAAAAAATAATGAAATAAATTATGGTTATTCCAATTATTCTTTTTATATTAATATATTGTAAAATATATGAGTTTATGAAAATGAAAATTTTAGTTACAATATTATTAATTTTATTAGCACCTTCCTTATCCTATTCCAAATACTGGGAAGAAATTGATTTGCCCGCCGGATATGATAATAATTTATATCTCGATGTGTATTTTCTGAAATCAAATCCAAATTTTGGCTGGGTTTGTGGATTTAACGGGAAAACCCTCCGAACTACCAACAAAGGCAGGACTTGGTCCGGCGCTACAATACCCGGTGCTGACCATCTTGAGAATATCCACTTTGCTAACACAACTTTCGGGATTACTTCAGGACCTACCGGAGTATTTCGTTCTACAAACGGAGGTGCATCATGGACTGAAATTACTCCCGATATCGGAGGCAGATACTGGGGCAATTTTGTAATTGACAATGATTTTGCACTTCTTGCAGGCGGTGGCTGTGTAGGCAGTCAGGAGTTCAGATACACAACTGACGGTGGCGATAACTGGATATTAAATACTCACGGTGTGCCTAATTCCGGGCTTACTGATATTAAGATTATAGTGCCGGGAGGTCTCGGCTTTGCAACAAGCAGCGGTATGATATGGATTACCGAAGATGGAGGGGTTTCGTGGGAAGTACTGGAAAGCAGCGGCTCTAATATATGGCAGGAAGAAATATCCTACAGTGGCGGTTCTTTTCTTGTGCCTTATGCAGGAAATAATTGTCAGGGCAGCAGTGTGGGCGGAGGTATGAGATTTTCTGACAACTACGGTCAGAACTGGAAAGAGCATAGCATCGGTATTCCTATGTACGGAGCATTTTTGAACAGTGCCTCTGAAGGCTGGGGATGCGGTGTGGACAGAGAAGTGGTACATACTACAGATGCCGGCGAAAGCTGGCTGTTGAAAAACTGCGGAATTGAAAGCGGCGACCTCGATGATATCTGGTTTATCAACAGCAACGAAGGGTTCGTAGTAGGGCACGGTGTTTTTAAATTATCCGACCCCATTGCAGAAGTTAATCCTTTATCACTTGAAACGAATGAATATTGCATAAATGAAGAAAGATATGATACAATTCAAATAAAAAGCTATTCTTTTTACAATGAAAATATTGCATTAGAGCTTATTGACAACAATGACGGAGTATTTAGTATAGTCTCGCCCGAAAATCCAAATTTTTCAATTTTAAATTGTACTAAAAGAAATGTTATTATCAAAACTTCTGCTACAAAATCCGGCACTTATACGGCTCAGCTTGTAATAACATATAAACCCGGAGAAGGTCCGCTTGAGCAGGAGTTTACAGTAGATTTGAAGGCAAATATAGTAGAATCCACTGCCGAACCTGAAACCGATGAAGTAATAATAGAAAGTCTGTACTGCAACACTCCCGAAACCATTCAGATAGCTTGGAGCAGCCTGAACTTTGATGAATATATTACTGACATTATACAATTAAATGAAAATATCTTGTTTTCTGTAGATGAGGAATTGCCGATTGATATCAGCTCTACATCGAGAAATTTAGAGTATGGAGTCATTTTGAGGGATACCGGCTGGACACAGGAAACATTCCTGCATAAGCTCTCTCCATGCGAAGAAGAATTAGAGATAAGTATTTCGGTATATGGATATTCATCTATTATAAACGGACCCGATGAATTTAATTTCTATACAGAATGCAATGAACCTTATAAAGACTCTATACCTGTTACAAATACCGGGAATTATGAATTGGAAATAGAGGATGTATTTTTTGTGGAAAATAATGCTGATATTTATATTCTCGGTTGGGACAATCCAAATAAAAATGAAACTATCGGAATCAATGAGACGAAATATCTCAAATTGAGATATAATGCAGTAAAACCGGGCAATAATTCCTATACTTTAAGATTTATTAATAATGACTCCACAAAAGTAAACGGGAATAAAAATCCTTTTGATATTATTATAAAAACTGAGAATAAGAATGTAGATTTATCTGCAAGAGATACTGTAATTAATCTTGATTCAGTCTGTATTGGAGATGAAGCTTCTGCTTTGATAGTATTAAGGAATTTCGGCTCTGATAATGCTACATTATATAAGCCTGATTTGAAAGAAGACTTTAGTATATTTTCAATTAATCAGTTTCCTCTGAATATCAATGCTTTTGATTCAGTTTCATTTAATATAATATATGCTCCCGATGTGCCGGGAAAAGTTTCTGACACGTTGCTATTAAGGGCAGAGCCATGCGGTCAGACAGTTAATGTAATAGTAAATGGATTTGGCTTGAATACTGAAATTTCGGCAGAACCTCCGCAAATTGACAAAGTAATACAATCAGCCGAGTTAAACAGAGACACCGTTAAAATAGAAAACAATTCAAATACACCGTTAGAGATTACCAATATTAGCATTTCACCTTTACCCGATAATATTACTTTTGAATTTCTACCTTCTGTACCTTTTACATTAGCTCCATTTGAGGATTTTGAGTTAATTGTAAATTATACATCAAAAACTGATACATCTTATTCAGGTGAAATTATCATTACTGCTGATGGTGAATGCGAAACAGATTTATCAATACCGGTAGAAATAATAAGCCAAAGCAGACTTGTAGAGCATTCTCCGGCGGAATTTGATTTTGGTGCATATTATTGTGAGTTCCCTGATGTTCAAAAGGAAATTATACTTGAAAATATGGGTGTAAAAAATGATACTATTATATCTTATGAATTAATCGGAGATATTACTAATTTCCGATTATCAGGATTTGATACACCAATTGAAATTGATTCCAAACTCAGTTTTGAAATATATTTTGCTCCAAAATCTGAAGGTAGTTTTTATACTGAAATAGAAATTAAAACTAAAGAACCTAACGGGCAGACTATCACAATTCCTGTAAGCGGTGAATTTTACAAATCTGAAATAGAAATGCTTGATGAAAATGCTGCTCCACTTGAAATTGTAGAGCATTGCGATGATACTCTTCATTATTCTTTTCAATTTGCAAATGTCGGTTTACTTGCCGATACTCTGACAGCAGAAGATATTACTGATTACAATGGTTTCTATATTGAAAATAATATGCTGGAAATAATAAGCGGCGATACAGTGAGTTTTAAATTTTACATTGTTCCTGCAGAACTTGAGAACAACGATTATTTTGATAATCTTGCAGAGATTAATTCAACAGTTTGTGATACTTCATTTACAATTTCAATGCCTGTGGAAAGAGTAGAACCACGACTTGATTACAGCCCTGAGCAAATAAATATTACAGGTTTGTGGATGCGTGATACTGCAAAGAGCAGTTTTGAAATCGCTAATAATAGTGATTATGCAATTTTTGTAGAAGATTTCTTTGCTGAATTTGCAGAACCTGAAATAATTTTTGAGAAAGAGCCGGGTTTTAATATCGCTCCGGGCAATGAGGAATTAATCAGCTTTTCTTATGTCGCTTCAGATGAAGGCAGCCTGCAGAATACAATAAAAATAATTGAACGAAGAAATTGTGTTGATTCAGGCAAAGTAACTGTAAATATTGAAGTGGCAGAAGAAATCTATAATGTTGATTTGTTCATAGATGAATACGAGGCTGTTCCCGGAGAAAAAGTTGATATTGAACTTGTTCTTACAGATAGCGTTTATAAGTTTACACCTGATGAGACAAGGCTCGGTGTAAAATTCAATGAAAGACTTTTTTATCCTGAAAATGTGAAAATCAGATATGGCGGTGAGTATAATGATATAGATTATCAGGTAATTAACAGTGAACTTTTCGTAACGACAGATGAAGAAATTTCAAATATGCTCTTCAGCCGGGAAGGGACGATTTTAATCATTTCAGGTACAGCACTTGCTTACGTTCCGAACTCCACTGATTTGATAATTTCAGAACCTGAGTTTTCTCCTGAAGATATGCCTTTAGAATTTGAAAAAGATGACGGAATGCTTACGGTAGTTGATTTTTGTGAACCGGAAGCAGAATACAGACGGCTTGTTCCTGTTGCACTAATTATTGATGAGCAGAGCATCTTCTTTGATAATATTGATATTGAATTAACTGCTGCTGAAGAGATGGAGATAGAATATTCACTTTATGATATTTTCGGTAAATCAGCATATAAAAACGAAACAAAATTACACAGCGGACAAAATACGATTGATATTAATTCCGGAAGAATTGCGTCCGGCACTTATCATTTGAGAATATTCGACGGAAGCAGAGTATATATGAAAAAAATTATTTTGATGAAATGATGTATCTGAATTTTCATTTAATACTATCTAACCCTTACTCAAATCTGACATCCAGTAGTTTACTACTTTGAGGATGTCGTCTTTCTTTTTCTTTTTGTTATACTGATTAAAATACTTGACTTTTACTGCAAGTCTTTCAGAATTGTTGATTTTGTCTTCTTTAATTTTGGAAAAAGCCCGCAATATTGCATTAGTAAAGCTCTCACGTCTTGATTCTTTTAAAGCCTTATTCTTCTTGTAAATTGCAAGTTCATTTTTTGACAGTATTTTAAATTGCTTTTGTTTTGTCATTTTTTTACGTTAAATAAGTGTAACCATATAAACCTGAACGGTAAATAGCAAGAAATTCTTTACCTTCTGAAACGGTAATTTTACCTTCGTGCACTGATTGAGTAACCCACTTTTCTATTACCCTTACAAGTTTTTTTGGCTGATACTGAACGTAAGTCAGTACATCAGAAACAGTTTCGCCATCGATTATCTGTTTAATTTCATATTTGTCATTCACCAGATTAACGTGAACTACATTAGTATCACCGAATAAATTATGTAAATCGCCAAGTATTTCCTGATACGCTCCAACGAGAAAAACCCCAAGATAATACTTTTCATCTTTTTTGATTTTATGAACGGGTAAACTGAATGACAGTTCACCGCTGCCAACAAAATTTGTGATTTTTCCGTCTGAATCACAAGTAATATCCTGAATAGTAGCAAATCTGTCAGGCTTTTCTCCAAGCCTTTGTACAGGCATAATCGGGAAAATTTGATCAATAGCCCACGAATCCGGAAGTGATTGAAATAAAGAGAAGTTACAAAAATATTTTTCTGCGAGCAACTTATTCAAATCTCTGAATTCATGCGGAAGATGCTTCATTCCCTTGGATAATTCCTTAATTTCATAGGCAATAGTCCAGAAAAGGAGTTCCATTTTGCCTCTTGTCTCCAAATCAACAATACCGAGACTGAACAGGTCTAAAATTTCATCTTTTATTTGCAAAGCATCGTGCCATGCTTCGAGCATTCTGTTTTTTGCCAGGTTGCTGTATATGTCATTAAGTTCCACAATCAGGTCGTGATCATTTTCATCTATCTCAATTTCCTGTTTATATGGAGGCGCAGTAGTTTCCAACACATCGAATATCAAAATGGAATGATGAGCAGTGAGAGACCTTCCGGATTCCGTGATAATATTTGGATGAGGCAATTCATTCTTTTCGCACGCATCTACGATATTAGCCACAGCATCATTGGCATATTCCTGAATTGAATAATTCACACTCTGGCTCGATGATTTGGAACCATCGTAATCTACTCCGAGTCCGCCACCAATATCAACAAATTCGATATTGAAACCAAGCTTTTTAAGCTCTACATAAAATTGAGATGCTTCTCTTAAAGCATTTTTTATTTTACGTATTTTTGTAATCTGGCTTCCGAGATGAAAATGTATCAGCTTAAAATTATCCTGCATATTCTGTTCTTTCAAAAGTTTCAATGCTTCAAGTAACTCATTGGAATTCAAACCGAATTTGCTGTTATCTCCACCGGATTCCTCCCATTTTCCGCTGCCTGAAGTGGCAAGTTTTATTCTAACCCCTATATTTGGTTTTACTTTCAATCGGTTAGCCACTTTTATAATTAGTTTAAGCTCATTGAGTTTTTCTACAACGAGAAATACGTGTCTGCCCATTTTTTTTGCAAGAAGAGCAAGCTGTATAAATTCTTCATCTTTATAGCCGTTACAGATAATAAATGCGTCAGGATTATCAGCAAAACCGAGAACTGCGTGCAATTCAGGCTTTGAACCGGCTTCAAGTCCGATATTGAACTTTTTACCGAATTTATCAATATCTTCTACTACAGGACGCATCTGATTGACTTTTATAGGATATACAATGTAATTCTTACCATTGTATTCATATTCTTCACTTGCCTTTAAAAAACATTCAGAGATAGTTTCTATACGGTTTTTCAGAATATCTGTAAATCTGAGCAAAAGCGGAGTAGATACATCTCTTATCTGAAGTTCGTCTAGCAGTTTTTTTAAATCTATACCTTCAGTATCTTTTTGAGGAGTAACTGAGATATTCCCCATTTCATTAATACTAAAATAATTTATTCCCCATCCGGTTATATTATATAATTCTTCTGAATCTTCTATTTTCCATTTTCTCATAATTTTCTCCACAAAAAAAATACTAATCTGCAATATCTTTTAATAAATTTATTTTTTCAGTTTCTCCGGCTACTATCAATTTATCATCTTCTCTAATTATATAATCCGCATCAGGAATAGCTTTGATTTTGCTGCCATCTTCAGCGGACTTTTTAATACTTAACACATCTACACCATATTTTGAGCGAATGCTAATCTCTTTTATTGATTTATTTACAAATATATCAGGTACGTTGATTTCAGCGATTATGTGTCCGGGCATAAACTGGATTTCTTTATCAATATTAGATTTTGAAAGGGTATCGGCAAAGCTCGTAGTCAGCATTCTGTTTCTCATTTCTTTCTGATATTTTTCATTAATATCACGCCTCCATACGAATCCAATTATTTTTTTACTGTCTTCATCAGCAAATACCGGCAAACCATCATAATTAGACTGCAATGATTTTTCCAGCACACTTTTACAGCTTTCGCCTTCTATTACTTTCTCAATATCCTTATCGGCAATATCTCCTGCTATTAATACATTTTCAAGAACATCTTTATCAAAAAGCAATTCCTTAATTTGATTTATTGAAATAATCCCCATATAATCATCATTTTTTTTGAGTACAATCAAATAAGGTATTTTTTTCGAAAGTATTTTATTTAATACTTCATGGAATCCAACATCCTCATAAACAGTTTCAATATTAGATTTTAAAACATCATTTACAGTAATACTTTCAAGTATATCACCTTCTTCCACTTTGTTAATATTAATTTTTCTGAGCAGTAATTTTAAAGTATAAATTGATTCTCTTGATAATTTGCCTGATACGAGCATACTTATAGTAACCGTTACCATCAGAGGCAGTATAATACTTGTTTCTTTTGTAAGCTCGAATACAATAAGAATTGCAGCAAGAGGACCTCTCGTAGTGCCTGCTACAAGACCACCCATTGCTACAAGTGCATAAGCACCGGGTAGTGCAGTCGAATCAGGTAACAGCAGATGTACAAAATACCCGAAAAAAGCTCCGAGCATAGCCCCCATAAAGAGTGAAGGAGCAAAAATACCACCTGAACCACCGGACCCAAGAGTAATAGATGTGGATAATATTTTAGCGAATATTAGAATCAGTGCAAGATACCAGATAGAATCACTGTTAAGTGCCGTATCAATGGAATCATATCCCACTCCCATTACATGAGGCAATACCATAGCCATAGAGCCTATAAGCAAACCTCCTATGGCAGGTTTTAGGTAACCCGGTATTTTAAGTTTTTCATCCCAAAAATCTTCAGAATAATATAACACCTTGATAAATAAAAATGATACAAGCCCGCTCAATACTCCGAGCAAAGCATAAAATCCTACTTCATATGAGCTAACGAGTTGATAATGAGGTACCTGGAATGCTGCAAAATCACCTTCAAATGAATGTGATACTACAGTAGCAAGTACTGAAGCTATTACGATCGGGGAAAGAGAGTTGAGTTTGAAATCCATTAATACAATTTCCACGGCAAATAATGCTCCCGCTACAGGTGCATTAAATGCTGCAGCAATGCCTGCTGCTGCACCGCACCCGACGAGAGTTTTCATTCTTCGTTTGGAAAGCTGAAAAAACTGCCCGACAGTAGAGCCGATACTCGAGCCTATCTGCACAATTGGTCCTTCTTTTCCGACTGAACCCCCGGTCCCGATAGTTACCGCAGAAGCGAATGCTTTTACTACAGCTACTCTTGGTCTTATCTTTCCGCCTCTGGTAATTACAGCCTGCATTACTTCCGGTACACCATGTCCCTTAGCTTCAGGTGCAAAAAAATGAATTACAGGACCTACAAGCAAACCACCAACTGTAGGAACAAACAATTTCCAATACCAAGGGGCAGCAGTAATATTCTCTAATAACGTACCATCACCCGACCAGCTCAAATCCGAAATATAATGAATAAGCAATTTAATGCCGACTGCTCCGAATCCTGCAAGCAGACCAATTATTGATGCCAGAATCATCATAAATAAATGTTCTGTCATTTTTACCTGCTCTATCCATAGGTTTAACCTTATGGATGCCGTATGCAGCGTGGAACCGATAAATATTTTTAATTTATCCATTACTTATTTATTACACTTTTTGAGAAATTATAAACTTCAAAATTACAATAAGTAATAGTTTTATTAAATCTTTTTTTTATTTTTTAAAAAATTCTCTTGATTTGAACATTTTATGAATGCTTATTCCAAAATGATAACCTAAAGCATTTGTAACGACTTCATCTAATATTCCGTC
>CAZIXJ010000084.1:0-8850 GCA_964542835.1 uncultured Hyphomicrobiales bacterium | reverse complement strand
ATTATAAAAATATAATTACAATTATTCATTCATTCTTTATTAACATTATTTATTTACGTTTTTGCTGCCAAATAATTGAAATTCAATATAAGACATAGATTTTAATAGATTGCGTTAATTTATAAAGATGAATTGAATTTGCGAATTTTAATTGAAATTAGTTTTTTTATTTTTAATGTTACTTTATAATATTTAATCCATTATTCAGTTTATAATAATATTTAATGAATGAAAGATTATAATAATAAATGAAAGATTACAGAAAATACTTACGCCCTGAAACTGCTGCTCAAATTCAGAATTTTGAGCTTATTGCAAAACTTGTTGTTGAAGGATTTATTACAGGGCTGCACCGCTCTCCATACCACGGATTCAGTGTGGAATTTGCCGAATACAGACCTTACCGGCACGGAGATGAAACAAAAAATATTGACTGGAAAGTATTTGGAAGAACTGAAAGATATTACGTAAAACAATTCGAGGAAGAAACTAATCTTAGAGCCATGATTGCTATGGATACTTCTGCTTCGATGGGATATGCTTCCAAAGGGATGGTGTCCAAATTTGATTATGCAGCTTATCTTTCTTCAGCTCTTGCTTTGCTTCTCGTAAAGCAGAGAGATGCCGCCGGGCTTACACTTTATGATACAGACATCAGAAAAATATTAATGCCTAATTCCCGCCCTTCTTTCATTAGTCAGATTTTAAAGCAACTCTCTGAAGTGAAGCCTTCAAATCAGACTGAAACTGCAAAAGCACTCGATATGCTTGCCGAAAGAATTAAACGAAGAAGTCTTGTAATTATACTGAGCGACTTTTTTGATAATGCAGAATCTGTACTGAAAGCTCTGAAGCATTTCAGGCACAGAAATAATGAAGTAATCGTATTTCAGATACTTGACCCCAGAGAGCTGGATTTCAAATTCGGTTATAATGCAAATTTTATTGATATGGAATCAGGTGAAGAAATCCTTACTCAACCATATCAGATACAAAATGCTTACAAAAAAGCAGTAAAAGATTTTACCGATGAAATAAGAAAAGAATGCCTGAATCATCAGATAGATTATAATCTTATTACTACAGACCAGCCATTTGATAAGGCATTAAGAAGCTACCTTGCAAAACGAAGTAAAATGTAAAAAAATCCTCCCTTTTTTGGGGAGGATCAGTGTGGGTTTATAAAACGTTTAAAAACATAGTGAAAAGGGTACAGTTTAATTTACGAATAAATATAAAAATATTTTATTTTTTTTATAAAATAAACTTACTTAAATCATTATTCGATGCAATATCTTCTAAGCTTTCTTTCACTTTTTTCTCATCAATTATTATTTGCCCCGTATCAATATTATCGGGAGCATTATACAGAATATCTTCAAGCAATGTAGTGAGTATAGTATGCAGCCTTCTTGCACCGATGTTAGTTACGTCATCATTTACCTGTGCGGCTGTTTTTGCTATCTGATTGATGGCGCTTTCTTTGAATACCAGTTCGATATCTTCGGTATTCATAAGAGCTACATATTGTTTGATAAGTGCATTTTCAGGAATTGTAAGTATTTTTACAAAATCTTCCTCTTTCAAACTGTCAAGCTCTACTCTGATAGGGAACCTTCCCTGCAGTTCAGGCACAAGGTCTGATGGTTTTGATATATGAAAAGCTCCTGATGCAATGAACAGAATATGAGAAGTATTTACCATTCCATATTTTGTATTTACCTCGCTTCCTTCCACTATTGGGAGTAAATCCCTCTGCACACCTTCTCTTGATACTTCAGGACTTCCTCCGGAACCTCTTTTTGATGCAATTTTATCAATTTCATCAATAAATATAATTCCGGAATTTTGAGCTCGCCTAAGAGCTTCTTTCACTACTGCATCCATATCAATTAATTTATCGGCTTCTTCTTTTTCGATTACCGGTTTTGCATCTTTTATTTTCAGTTTTCTTTTCTTTGATTTTTTCGGCATCATAGAGCCAAAAATATCATTAAGATTCATACCCATCTCATCGAGGCCCATAGGACCCAGAATTTGCATATTAGGAGAATTATCTACCACCAAATTGATTTCAATTTCACGCTCATCAAGAGAGCCGTTTTTAAGCATTTTTCTGAATTTTTCTCTTGTTTCGTGATTTTCTTCTTTTTCTTCATCAGAATTGGTATCAAAAGAAGGAGACTTAGATTTCACAGGTGGAAGCAAAATATCAAGGATTCTGTTTTCAGCCGCTTCTTTTGCTTTAGGCTTAATAAAATCAACCTGTTCGGATTTTACCATACTTACGGATTTTTCCATGAGGTCTCTTATCATGGATTCCACATCCCTGCCTACGTAGCCAACTTCAGTAAATTTAGTGGCTTCCACTTTCATAAAAGGAGCGCCTGCAAGCCTCGCGAGCCTTCTTGCAATTTCTGTTTTTCCTACTCCTGTAGGACCTATCATAATAATATTATTAGGCATAATTTCTTCGCGGAGGTCATCGCCTACTCTCTGCCTTCTCCATCTGTTTCTTAAAGCTATGGCTACAGCTTTTTTGGCTTTGCCCTGCCCGATAATAAATTTATCGAGTTCTTTTACAATCTGTATCGGAGTAAGTTTCTCTTCGATATTTTTAAGATATTTTCCGCTTTCTTCAATAATTTTTTCAGTATTAACTTGCTTTTCCATATATAAATTTCTCCGTTTATAATTCTTCTATTCCAATTTGTAAATTAGTATAGAGGCAGATATTACCTGCTATTTCCAATGATTCCTTTACTATATCTTTTGCACTCAAATCTGAGTGCTTCATAAGAGCTTTGGCAGCAGACTGAGCGTAAGGACCGCCCGAACCGATTGCGATAATTTCATCATCAGGTTCTATTACATCACCTGTTCCGCTTATAAGTAGTGCCATTTGCTTATCCATTACTATAAGCATAGCCTCCAGCCTTCTTAAATATCTGTCCGTTCTCCAGTCTTTTGCAAGTTCTATGGCTGATTTCATTAAATTGCCGGAGTTAGATTCGATTTTTTCTTCAAATCTCTGTAAAAGAGTAAATGCATCAGCAGTAGCTCCTGCAAAGCCTGCGAGGATTTTTCCGTTATATAATTTTCTTACTTTTCTGGCATTATGCTTCATTACGGTATTTCCGAACGAAACCTGACCATCGGATCCCAGTGCTGCCTTTCCGTCTTTAAGTATTCCAATTACAGTAGTAGAACGCACTTCGGGATAAAAATTACTTTTCTTCATTTTACCTGTTCAAATTAATCAAAATAATTATAAACGTTAAGCTATATCTATTATTTTCATAATTAGTTCAATTTACTCCTTGATAAATTATACCTGTCTGCCGACAAATATAGTTGATTGATTCATACAGTAATATCTGATATTAAGTTGCTTTCATTCATATAACATACTTCAGAACAACAAAAAATATTCTCATTGCGAAACTCCGATTTCGCAATGGGATTCCCAAATCGGAGTTTACCGATAAAATCGGCACAGGTGGGAATCAGATATTTTACCTTGTATGTTTGAAAGCAACTTAGTATTAGTTGTTTTGTATAAATAAATCTGATTTTAAAAAGTAATTCCAAAAAAATGATATTGCAATCAGATTATCTAATTCTATTGAACACCTGAAGAAAAAGAAAAGTAAAAAGTAGTGCCTTCATTTTTTTTGCTTTCCAACCATAATTTACCATTATGCTTTTCTACGAATTCTTTGGTTATCATTAAGCCTAAACCTGTGCCAATTTCTCTATTTGTCCCGGGTGTAGTATATTTTTCATTATTATTTAGAATCTTATTTTGAGCTTCAGAAGATAGTCCTATTCCAAAATCTTTAACAAAAATAACGTAATCTCCATTATCATTAATTTTTGTTTTATTACCAATAATTATACTGCTATTTTCGTAAGAAAATTTAATAGCATTTGAAATTAAATTTCTCAGTATAGTTTCTGTCATTTCCACATCACATTCAATTTCAAGTTCAGTTTCAATTTTATTAATTAATTGAACTTGCTTTTTACCGGCAGTTTGCGAAAATAATTCTATAACATTCTCTGTAAGCATATTTAAATTAACAGGGACAGGATTAAATTCTATATTGCCTATTTGATTTCTCGACCAAACAAATAAATCATCAATTAATCTATAAAGTGCATTTGCAGATTTGTTAACAGATTTGATAAGTTCTAATATTTGCATCTTATCCATTAATTCTATTTCGGATTGTATTAGTTCAGTCAGACCTAAAAATCCTGAAAACGGTCCTCTCAAATCATGTGCTATTACGGCAAACATTTTATTTTTCAGAGCAAGTGCTTTATCGAGAGTGTTCTTTGATTCAAGCAATTCATTTAGTATAATAGTTCTTTGTTTCAAAGTTTTTTCTAATTCCAGTTTAGATTGTTTCAACTCCCTGTTCATTTTCACAACATGATTAATAGCCCTTCTTCTTTGTGTTACATCAAAAATTGAAGCTACAAATCCAATTTCTGACTTATCTTTATCAAAAATTTTACTTGCTGCTACAAGTGCATAAAAAGTTGAACCATCCTTTCTTTTTGCTTCCAGTTCATCAACAGTAGAATTTTTATTAATGATATTTTCTAAAACTCTTTTTGCACTTTTTTTGTTTTTAAAAAATTCTATGCTATTTTTACCGATAATTTCATTTTTATTATCATATCCCCAGTAATCGACTGATTTTTGGTTTACATAAAAAATTTCCCCATCAGTATTCATGATTGATATTGCACTTATTGAATTTTCTACTGCTTGCTTAATAGTTATTAATTCTTTTTCAAGTTCTTTCCTCTGTCTTATTTCATTTTCTAATTCCTGATTCTTTTTTAAATACTCTTTAGTTTTTTCATCTACAAGCTTTTGAAGATTGTTTTTAAATAAAATAATTTGATCTCTTTTCTTTATATCATCGGTAATATCTGAGAAAATTGCAAATGCGCCGACGTATTTGCCTTTTTCATTAAATTTTGGAGTAGAGGAAATTGATAAATATTTGACTTTATTATCAGCGGAAATTATTTTTAATTCATATTTTGATTTTATTTTATCTTTTCGTAATAAAGTCTGTTTCTGTGTAATTTTTGCATATTCATCATCCAAAAAATTATAAAGTGATTTTCCGGTCATACTTTCATTTTCAAATCCAAATATTTTACTTGCTGAAGGATTGGCATATATAAAGATTTCATTTTCATCTACCAGCCCAATCCCTTCTCCTTGCATTTCAATTAATTCACGGTATGTATATTTCGATTCTATTAAATATTCTTCTGAAATTCTCATTGAAAAGTCCTTCTAATTATTTTGTGAATAGTAAAATACAATAATATTCTACTGATCTATTGGCGTTTCGATTATTATCTGCACTGTTCTGCAGTAAAATCTGCCTTCAGGGAGATTATTGTCATACAGAAGTTCTGATTCGCCTTTGCCTTCTACTATCGCACCGGGAATATTCATCCTGCGTGCTACAGATCTTGCTCTCCGGGTAGATATTCGCTCATTAATCTCTTCCTCTCCGAGCCTGTCAGTATAGCCGTAAATATACACCTTGGCTTTTTGCGATATTCTGTTTTTTACTATATCCACTACATTTCTATGTTGTCTTCCGAGATTAGTAGTGCCAAAATCAAAAAGTATCAGGCTGTAATATTCAAATTCCTTATCATCAATTCGTTCTAATCTTTTCCTATCCACCGTAAGCTGCTCTATCGGAATATTTTTTATTCGGGATTTAAAAGTTTGCCCGAGTGAATCCGTAGCACTAAGCCAATAATTGATATTACCTGATTTGAGTGGCAAATCAGACTTATCGCTTATCTCCCACAAATATTTTTCATCAGGAAGATTAGTACCATCTTCATTAAAAACGGAAGAATTATTAATATCTGCAGTCAGTTTCCAGTTTTTAATTCCTATATCAGACTTAATTTCCGGTCGAAACTGAATTCTAGAATTGCTGACCACTCTCATAGTGTCAGTAGTAACCACAGATTCCATAAGTCTCCAGTCATCAGGAATAATTTCCACTCTGCGGTTTTCTTCCATTCCTTCGGGTTCATCCTGTCTTGTAGGTTGGCTTGGCAGATTCCTTGCTGACACATTAATTCTTTCGGGATTAATATCCCATATATTAACGAGATAATTCTTTACGTTTTCTGCTCTGTCTTTAGAAAGCGGAATATTACCCTTTTCAGGACCGCTGTTGGAATTAGTCCCAATCAGATTAACTTTTGTTTCGGGCATTTCCTTCATTCTCTTTCCGAGAATATTAAGCACATGATAGTAAGTCTCCATAGCATCAAGCCCCTGAAGTCTCATCATATCGAAGTTATCAGTCCGGGCAGAGCTTAAAAGGTTGTATCTTGAAGGAAGTACTGAAGAGCTGTCTTCAAAGAAAATATAATTAAGCAATGGCCTCATATTAAGAGAAATAAAATCCTCTACTTTAATATTAAAGTTATAATCAATCTTTCCGGTAGAATCTATTCTGAATGCATTAATATCCACGAATGTTTCAGGAAGCTCATCAGGCAAAGGCAGAGCAGGTAATGGAGGTGCAAGAGGAGGTTCCGGTGCCGGTGGCGGAGGCAAAGGCTTTTTATATTTAAGTGCCGCTCCGAAATGAATATTATGAGTAATCCACTTATTATCCTTAATTACGGGTGATAAATTAAGAGTATAAAATGCTTCGGGCTGTATGAAAAAAGCACCTCGTTCATTCAAAGGAAATTCATAGCCAACTCCTGTGTTTAAAGCATACTGAAGGCTTTGCACATCTGTAATATCTCCGTCCTGCTCATTTCTTGTACGAAATCCGTTTACAAATGTACCTCTGTCGGCAGGCTCCGTAATTTTTTCTACCTGATAAAAATGATTATAAGAATGGATGCCCAGCCTGAAACCTCCATAAAATTTGAGGTTTTCTGTGTAATTATAAATTATGCCGGGTTCTATTCCTATCGTACCATAGTTGAAATTAAACAGGTGCTCGAATTCACCGTTTTGAGAAACACCATCTACAATAATATTCTCATTTTCATATCTTTTCAGTTCTCCGTCATATCCGGAATATCCCAGCCGAATGCTGAAGTCGGTTTTTCCTGCAAAATTTGTTTGGAAAAATCGTTCAGCAGGGATTTCCATTAAAACACCCGCTGCAAAACTGTAACCGCTTCCATAGTCAAAGCCCGGGCAACAATTAGAATTACCAAGACCACTAAAATCTGTATTGTGGTAGTTCAGACTGTAATGCCCGAAAAGACCGAATTTTGGTCGCAGTCTGTAATCTTCAAGCAATTGCAGACTGTCAATCTCTTCTTCGGAATATGCAAAAAACGGAAAAAATATGATTAAAAATAAGAATTTCATAATTATATCAGTATCTCCTTGCCTTCATTTGCAGAATGATAAATATTTTCCACTACTTCCATAGTTTTTACGGCATCATCTATGGTAGAAACTACCGGTGAAATTCCTGATGCAGCACTTATAAAATGTTTAATTTCGCTTTCGTAGGATTTTTTGTAAATCTCTAATTTCGAAAGATTGTCTTTTGGCATTGCCGGCTGATATTCATCTCCGTTGAGTTTGAATATTTCAATCGGATTTATTTTCATACTGCCTTTGCTGCCATGTACGTTGCAGTAAAAATTAGTTTTTCTGCCAAAAAGCGACCAGCTCATTTCCAGTTGAGCTATACTACCGTTGCTGAAATTCAATGTAGCTACACATACATCTTCCACTTCTTTTGTAGCGTGTTTGAAGGTTTTGGCATTTACTCCTTTAAGTTCGGCAAAATCATAAAACCAAAGAAGAGAGTCAATAAGCGATACGCCCAGATCCATTACTACTCCTCCACCGGAAATCTTCGTATCACGCTTCCAGTGTACAGGCTCTATCTTTTGCAGCCATCCTGTCTGTATGTAAAATATGTTTCCGAGTTCATTTGTCTGAATATAATTTTTAATAAGCCTTGCATCATATCTGAATCTCTGATTCATAGCCACCATGACTTTTACGCCATGCTTATTTGCAGCATCTCTTATCTTTTTTGTTTCCTCAAGATTTCTCGCAACGGGCTTTTCAATAAATACGTGCTTTTTCTTTTCGATTGCTTTAAGAGCAAATTCCATATGCGTATTTGTAGGAGTGCATATGTCCAGAGCATCTATTTCATCGTTTTCAAGGAGTTTATCAATATCTGTATAAATATTTTTTATTCTGTATTTCTCGGAAATAAGCTGAGCCTTTATTTTGTCAGGATCGAGTACTGCCGTCAGCTCAGCATTAGGCAATTTATTATAAGCCGGCAAATGAAAATTTTGAGCTATTCTGCCCGTTCCTATTACTGCAATTTTAACTTTTTTCATACTTTATTATTATTTAATTTTTAAAAATAAAAGCAAAAATCGTAATTTTTTATGTAATAATCAATACTTTTATTAAAAAAATGAAAAAAATTACTTAGAATATTTAAATTCCCTTATAAATAAGTGTAATTAAAGCCTCCTTAAAAATCAAATATCAAATATTGAAATTTTTAATATTGATTCACCTTAAAAACTCGCAAATTAAATAAAAGCAAACTATATGAGCAAAAATTGACACAACAAATGCAAGGATTTATTATATATTATCATAACAACCTTGCATATAAGAAATCTCGCTGCCCTCTCCGGAAAATTGCCAATTTCAGTAATTTCCCCCGCCGACGGGGGTGTCCCGATTTTATCGGGACGGGGGTGGACAAACAGTTTGTAAAAGTCCTCCTCCGTCCTTCGGACACCTCCTCTGTTTACATCCCGATTAATCGGGGCAAG
>CAZIXJ010000083.1:0-8900 GCA_964542835.1 uncultured Hyphomicrobiales bacterium | reverse complement strand
CAGAAGTCTGAATGCAAACAGTAAAATTGATAATGTTGAAATCTCCAAATTAATTGAAGAGCTTAATATTCATCAAATAGAACTTGAATTGCAAAATGATGAATTAATTAATATAAATGAACAAATTGCCAAGGAAAGAGAGCTTTATCTTGATTTGTACAATCAGGCTCCCATCCCCTATCTTACGCTTAACCGCAACGGAAATATAATTAAACTAAATAATTCAGCTTCGGAGCTTCTCGGTATAGAAACTCACAAACTCAATTTTAATTCATTTTTTCCTTTTATTCATACTGATTCAAAATTCAAATTTTCTCTGCATTTTAAAAACGTACTTGATAAAAATGACACAGAATGGATAGAAATAATGCTGACAAACAGCAACGGCTCTACAATATATTGTCAGCTCCAGACGGTTTCATACTTCGACCATAATTACAATGATAAACTATGCAGACTTACTGTTACTGATATTACAAGACAAAAGAAAGAATTGCTCGAAAGCAATAAAAAATTTGAAATTATTTTTGGCTCTATCAATGACGCCGTATTTATTCATCCTTTTAATGATTTGCCCGATCAGATGTTTTCAGAAGTAAACCAGAGCGCCATAGATAAATATGGATACACAAGAGAAGAATTTATGAAAATGACTCCTTTCGATATTACTGACCCCGACTCAGTAAATGAGGATAAGGCTCGAAAAATTCATGAAAGCATTAAAGAAAAAAGGAATTTTGTATTTGAAGCTATTCATATTACAAAAGACGGAAAAAGAATCCCTGTAGAAATCAATACTTCATTAATCAACTTTTCTGATAGTGAATACGTACTATCAATAGCGCGAGATATTACTGAAAGAAAGAAAACTACCAGGAAGATGGAGCAGCTCAATCAAAGAATTGAATCTTCAATGCTTGCAGGTAATATGGCTTGGTGGGAAATGGAATTGCCAAGCGGAAAAACTACATTCAATGAAAATAAAACAAAATTGCTCGGATATGATGCCAAAGATTTCAATGTATATCAGGACTTTATGCAATATATTCATCCCGAAGACTATGAAAAAGCAATGCAGGCAATGCGTGACCACATTCAGGGCAATAGCAAATATTACGAAATAGAATACAGAATTAAAGCTAAGAACGGCAATTATAAGTGGTATTACGACATTGGAAAATTGCTTCATAAAAAAAATGAAAATATGAAATTTGCAGGCATTGTATTAGATGTTACTGATAAAAAAATCGCTGAGATAAAACTACAAGAACTAAATAAAAGCAAAGACAAACTATTCTCTATGATAGCACACGACCTCAGATCTCCATTCACCGGATTTCTTGGGCTTTCTGAACTATTGTCATCTGAATCCGACACAATATCAAAATCGGAATTAAAAAGAATATCCACTAATCTCAATAAATCTGCCAATGCAGTATTTAATCTGATAAACGACCTTTTGCTTTGGGCAAGAAGTCAGTCAGGTTCTATACCTGTTCATAAAGAAAATCTGGATTTATACGAACTTATTTATAATAATATGTATTTACTCAGCAAAACTGCTGATATGAAAAATATTACAATAGAAACAAATTGTGAATCCGGTAAAATAGTAAACGTGGATAGAAATATGATTATGACCGTAATCAGAAATCTTTTGGATAATGCAATCAAATTTTCAGAGAAAAACAGTAATATTATTATTGATTGTTATGAAAATGAAAGCCATTTAACCGTTACAGTCAAAGATTTTGGAATGGGTATATCAAATGAACGCTTATCAAATCTTTTTAAACTTGGTGAATCAATATCCTCAAGAGGTACATCAGGCGAAAAGGGGTCAGGTCTGGGATTAAATATTTGCAAAGAATTCGTAGAAAAAAATGAGGGTGAAATATGGGCAGAAAGTGAGCCGGAAAAAGGCTCCACATTCTTCTTCACAGTGCCAAAAGCAAAGGAATAATGAAAGCATAAACTGAATATCTGTGGGTTCTGGCGGATTTGAACCGCCGACCTCTACCATGTCAAGGTAGCACTCTAACCGGCTGAGCTAAGAACCCAAAATTAATCCCGAAAGATTAATCTTCCATTAATTCTTTTTCTTTCTTTTCTGTCAATTCATCAATTTTCTTTACGAAATCATCAGTGATTTTTTGCACTTCATCTTCGCCTCGCTTTAACTCATCTTCAGAAATTTCTTTTTCTTTTTCGTATTCTCTGAGCATATCAAGACCGTCGCGTCTGATATTCCTTACGGCAATCTTTGCTTCTTCGCCATATTTTTTGCAGAGTTTTACAAATTCTTTTCGTCTTTCTTCAGTAAGTGGCGGTACGGGAATACGAATTACAGTACCGTCATTCTGAGGATTAAATCCCAAATCAGCCTGCCTTATAGCTTTTTCGATTTCAGTAATCATAGTTCTGTCGAAAGGCTGTATCATTATAGTGCGGGCATCCGGTGTAGATACGGTAGAAGTCTGAGATATGGGAGACATAGTACCATAGTAATCCACCTTTACTCCATCTACGAGAGAAGTAGTAGCTCTTCCTGTTCTTACTTTTGCTAGCTGACCCTTGAAAAAATCAATAGATTTGTTCATTCCGTCTTTTGTCAGATTTAAAGTATCTTTTACGGGCATAATTTTCTCCTTAAATATTTTTTACAATTGTACCGATTTGTTCGCCTTTTACAAGACGCTTAAAGTTACCATTATTATTGATATTAAACACCTGTACGGGCAAATTATTTTCTTTACACAAAGTAAAAGCAGTCTGATCCATAACGCGTAAATTTTTATGTATTACATCGTCGTAAGAGACTACATCAAACATTTTGGCATCAGGATTTTTTTCAGGGTCTGAATCATATATTCCATTCACACGAGTAGCTTTTATAATTACCTGAGCTTCAATTTCTATTGCACGAAGTACTGCTGCGGTATCCGTAGTAAAATATGGGTTGCCCGTACCGGCACCGAAAAGCACTACTCTACCTTTTTCCAGATGCCTAATGGCTCTTCTTCTGATAAGTGGTTCTGCAATTTGTTCCATTTTTATAGCAGTTTGAAGTCGGGTCTGAATACCAAGTGACTCCAGTGCATTCTGAAAAGCAATAGAATTAATAACAGTGGCAAGCATACCCATCTGATCACCTGATACCCTGTGAATACCCTGAGCTGCAGATTGTATTCCCCTGAAAATATTTCCACCGCCTATTACAATTCCTATCTGCACTCCGATATTATGTATTTCTGCAATTTCTTCAGCGAAATTTTTTAATGCCAGAGGGTCAATACCAAACTCTCTGTTTCCCATTAAAGATTCGCCGGACAATTTTAATAAAACTCGATTATATTGCGACATATTTTTTTTCTAAAATGTTAAAATTTACTATTTAGCGGAAATTTATAATAAGAATCCGGTATATTATAAAACATCCGGATTCTTATTAAATAATTACACTCGGCAATCACCGATATTATTTTTAGAATTATGCATTTTCACCAAGAGAAAAGCGGAAGAAACTTCTAATATCAGCATCTTTTGAAATTTCAGCAAGTACATCTTTTACTGATTTTTTGCTGTCTTTTACAAACTGCTGCTCTACAAGACAATTTTCAGAATAGAATTTCTCAAGTCTGCCATGAGCAATTCTCTGTGCAATTTCTTCTTTTTTGCCTTCTTCTACAGCCTGCTTATGATAGATTTCTTTTTCCTGATTGAGAGTTTCTTCATCTACCTGCTCTCTGTTTACAAAAGCAGGGTTCATTGCTGCTATCTGCATAGCAATATCTCTCAGTAAAGATTTTCCATCATCACTGATTTCTTTAATATTAAGTTCTACAAGCACTCCGAGTCTGTTACCGGCGTGATTATAACTTTCAATAAATCCATCAGATGCAAGATTTGCAAATCTTCTTATTTCAATTTTTTCAGAAAACTTGGCAAGAATTTCATTATGCAAATCCTGAATAGTATCATTGCCTGCTTTTGCCTGCATCAATGCATCTACATTTTCAAAAGTACCATTTAGCAATGTGTCGGCAACAGTTTCAGCATATTTTACAAACTCTTCATTTCTTCCAACGAAATCCGTTTCGCAATTAATCTCTACGATTACAGCATTGGAATTTTCATCGTTAGTTTTAGCAATTACAATTCCTTCGTTAGCAGATCTGTCAGATCTTTTAGCTGCAGAAGCAGCACCTTTTTCTCTGAGAATTTCAACAGCCTTTTTCATATCGCCTTCGGCACTTACAAGTGCTTTTTTGCAATCAGCCATACCTGCACCGGTCTTCTCGCGCAATTCTTTTACCTGTTGTGGTGTAATGTTAGCCATTAATACAACTCTGATTTATTTTAAAAATTAATTAATTTTTTTCCTGTTCTTTGGAAGATTCATTAGCTTCTTTTTTTTCTTCCGGTTTACTTTCTGCGTTTTTGTTATCGTCAGTTCCCTGTCTCTGTCTTCTTGGTCTTCTTTCTCTTAATTTTCTCTGAACTTTAGCATCATCCTGCTCTTCCGACTTATCTGATTCTTTGGCAATTCGGTCATGCTCTGCAGAAAGTTCCGCTTTCTTAATTTTTGCAATTTCAGACCCTTCATTCATTGCATCAGTCATTACTTTAAGAATAAGTCTGATTGTATTTACCGAGTCGTCATTACAAGGTATCGGGTAATCCACAAGTTCGGGATCTGTATTGGTATCTACAAGAGCTATTACCGGAATATCAAGAATTTTAGCTTCTTTGATAGCAAGATGCTCTTTTTTAATATCTACTACAAATAAAGCTCCCGGCAATCTTGTCATAGTTTCAATACCACCGAACATTCTTCTTAATTTATCTCTTTCTCTGGTTTTAAGCAATCTTTCTTTTTTAGTGATTTTTTCAAATGTACCATCCACTTCCATTTTATCAATTTCTGCGAGCCTTTTTATACTTTTTCGGATAGTAGCAAAATTGGTAAGCATACCTCCGAGCCATCTTTCGGATACATAGTTGGTGTCGGCTCTTGCAGCTTCTTCCTCAATAATATCTTTTGCCTGGTCCTTTGTACCTACATAAAGAATATTTCTGCCATGCTGGCTTATTTCAAATACTGCTTTTCTGGCTATATTAATTAAAACCTGCGTTTTTCTTAAGTCAATAATGTGAATACCGTTTTTTTCGGTAAATATAAATGGCTCCATTTTTGGATTCCATCTGCGGGTAAGGTGTCCGAAATGAGCGCCTGATTCTAAAAGCTGCTCAATGGATACATAGTTTTTCATAAAAACTCCTGATATAATTATTGTGTTAAATCTTCTGCTGCTTTCATCTTGTTTGCACAGTTAGAACAAAACCACACACAAACAATCCGGCAACATGCTTTTTGTAAATAAAATAATAAATTAACGTTTTGAGAACTGGAATCTCTTACGTGCTTTTTTCTGACCGTATTTCTTACGCTCTACCATTCTCGAATCACGCGTCAAAAGCCCTGCATCACGCAATGAAGGCTTAAGTGACTCATCGTATTCAAGCAAAGCACGGGCTATTCCCAACTGGACTGCTTCAGTCTGTCCGGTAGTACCTCCACCCCTTACAAGAATATGCAAATCAAAACTGCCTTTTAAATTAGCAATTTCCAAAGGTGTTTCAATTTTTTTTCTGTTAATATCGCTTGGGAAAAAAGTACTGAAATCTCTGTTATTCACAGAAATTTTTCCTGAGCCGGGCTTCATCAAAACCTGAGCTACTGAAGTCTTTCTTCTGCCGCTTGCACGAACAAATTTCATTAATTACTCCGAAAAAATAATTTTTAATAATACTTAAAATGCAAATTCCTGAGGCTGCTGTGCAGAATGTGGATGCTCTCCACCTTTATACACTTTCAACTTCTTATAAATTTGTCTTCCCAATCTTCCTTTTGGAAGCATCCCTTTTACTGCGTTTTCTACAACAAACTCGGGCTTTTTCTCCATTGCTTCTTTAAATGAAGTAATGGTCTGACCTCCCGGATAACCACTATGACGGAAATATTCTTTCTTGTCTGCTCTTTTGCCGCTTAATTTGATTTTGTCGGCATTTACGACAACTACGAAATCTCCGGTATCCACGTGAGGAGTAAACCAAGGCTTGTGCTTACCACGCAATAACTGGGCTACTCTGGAAGATAGTCTGCCTACTGTCTGATCGGTAGCATCCACTACCCACCAATCTCTGACTACGTCTTCTTTTCTGAACGATTTTGTAAATCTTGCTGAAGTTTCCACTTCAAATCTCCCAATTATTATATTTTATAGTAAATACATTTTACAAAAATAACATTTTTTCACCGTTTTTCAAAACATTTTTATAGATTTAGTTAATTACTTCATTAGATAAGTTTTCAATCTTCCGAAGATTAGTTCTTTTCACAAGCTCAGAGATTTATCCCGGAGTTTGAATATTTTGCTTATTTTTTAAAGGCATTAACCTAATATCGTGGGGCTGACTAATAAGTAAAATTGTTAATATTTCAACCTCAGACAAGAATGTCTAACCTGCTGCTTATTGATGGTAGAACATGCGTCCCCGCTTGTTCTTGCTTTCAGGCGAGACGCCTGAACTACCTAAAAGTAGAACAAAAATTCCTTTATGTTGTAATAGTTAATACTTATTAGTCAGCTCCCAACTGAAATATCTTATCCTCCTTTGGAGGAGGTGTCCGCAGGACGGAGGAGGACTTTTAACCCTAATAGTCCACCCCCGTCCCGATAAAATCGTGACAACACCGTCGGCTGGGACAGGAAAAGGAAGCTCATATCCTACCACAGACAGGTATGTATATGCTACTATACAAAAACAAACCTTCCGAAGATTTTGCAGTCTTCGGAAGGTTTTGCAATATAAAAAATCAATAAATGATTATTCTTTTTCTGATTTTTTGGCTGTTAGTTCTATATGGAGAGGCACTTCATCATATATCAGATTATCTCCAAGATTTTCAAAGAAACTTCCTGAATTATATCTTACATCATATTTTGACCTGTCGAATACAAAGTTAGCTTTGGCTGTTACACTGTTATCTTCAATTTTTACGATGGCAGGAAATGTAATAGGATGAGTTTTTCCTTTTATCGTAAGTTCGCCGGAAAGAGTATAATTAGGTTCTCCATCGGATGCAAATGCATTTACAAGTGCTTTGTTTATTCTGAAATGAGCCTGCGGGTACTTGGCTACTGAAAAGAAATCAGGTGATTTCAGGTGTCCTGTTAGTTTTGCATTCATTTCCTCATCTTCCAGATCCTTTACATTTAGCAAATTCATATTTGCTTTAAATTCACCTGATACGAGTCTTCCGTCTTTTATCATCAATTCACCTGAATCAAAAGGTACATAGCCCCAATGTTCACCGGTTACCTTTTTCCCAACCCATTTTATTTTAGAAGCATCGGCATCTGTCTCATATCTATCCTGCGCTGTCAGATTAAATGCCATTAAAGCAATTACTAATGTGATAATTAATTTATTCATTGCAAAAATCCTTTAAAATATTAGAACAATAATTTTAAGTTATTTAACGAATAAAAAGAAAATTATTTGAAAAAACTAAACATATTTTTTGTTTAATTGAATATTTTTTAATATATTGCAAGGTTATATTAATATTTTAAACATTTACTATCTTTTTACGGTCATTTTTTTCACTGCCTTATGTGAATTTGTTTTAAGGATGTAAATATAATTACCTGAGGATAAAGCTGAAACATCAAGATTAACACTATATTCACCCGGATTTTCCGTATATCCTTCAGCAATATTGAACAAATAATTACCTTTAATATCATAAAGTTCCAGTGAATATTCACCTTTCTCAATCAGATAAAATATAATACGAGTTTTTTCATCAGCAGGATTAGGCATATTTTGTTCTAGTCTCAATGAGCCGGTAAAATTGATAAATCTTTCGCCTCCATCCTCACAAACACCATCTATCAACAAACTTCCGGTTTGAGTTTCCACTGCAATAGATTCATCATCAGGTGAAAATGCATTAGTTATTGATAAATCAGTATAATTTGTATCACCTAATGTAATTAAAAAATCAAGTAAAATCGCAGGCTCATTTATGTTTCCATCAGATGGAATATTTTGTAGTTCGATAATTCGGGTCTGATTTTCCTGATAATAATTCATATCTTCATCCAGCGGATACATAAGGTTTGCGTTAAAACTTAATTGTGCAGAATATGAACTTACCTCCGGCATATCTACATTTTCAGGAGAGTACAAATATATTGGAAGTGATAAAGTATCACCAATTTCTGCTTCAAAATCACCTGTTTTCATACCCGCCTGTGCATAACCGATTACATCAGCAAGCAAATATAGTCTGTACCTAACTCCACAGCTGTCAGTAAAATCAATAAATTCTTTATAAATATTACCCGCTGTGCCTCCCTTAAATACAACAGTCAGGTTAGTACTTTGATTTTCATTAATTTTACCGGTTTCGATTTCACTTATTTCAAAATGTTCACTGCCATAATTTCCATTAAAAATAAATGGAATTGTGCCACCGTTAAATACTTCTACATATCTATCATAGCTAATGTTTTCGAGAGCCTTATTAAAATAAACGGTATCGGCAGAAAAATTCAAATCAGTAAAATTATTAAAAATACTTACAGGTATTATGGTTTCTCCCTGTATCGAATTTTCAGCATTTGAGCTTATTATTAAATCAGAAGAGTTATATCCGTTAGAAATTTCATCAGTCGTAATTGTAAAATTCAGTGTTTCTCCTGATTTAATTATTACATCAACCGGATTTTCTTCAATATAAAAACTACTTTCAGAAAAATTCATTTCATAAATTATCAAATCAGTCAAGCCGGTGTTTTCAATTTCAAAAGTTTTTGATACGGTATTTC
>CAZIXJ010000082.1:0-8957 GCA_964542835.1 uncultured Hyphomicrobiales bacterium | reverse complement strand
AATGTCTGACCTACTGCTTATTGTAGGTAGAACATGCGTCCCCGCTTGTTCTTGCATTCAGGCAGGGAAGCCTGAAATACAGTTTTTTTAATCATATTCCCGACAGCGGTTTGGTATCAATATAAAGCATAACCAGACAATTTTTGAAATAAATTAATAAAATAAAATTAATTATTTGCAAGTCTAACATATATTATGGGTATTGATAAAATGGAGAGGAAAAAATGAATTTTCAGAAATTTACGATGAAATCGCAGGAAGCAGTGCAGACTGCTATGGAAATAGCTTCCAACTATAACAATCAGGCAATAGAACCCGTACATTTATTGGCTGCACTAGTGCAGGATACTAATGGAATAGTACCTGAAATAATAAAAAAAACAGGAGCCGAACTTAATCAGTTAAAAATAAAAATCAATCAATCAATAGAATCACTTCCAAAAATTGCAGGTATAAGCGGACAGAGCCAATATATGTCAAACTCCCTGAAATCTGTATTTGACAAAGCCCTGAAAGAAGCCGACAATCTGAAAGATAAGTATATTTCTGTGGAGCATCTCGCAATGGCTATAGCTGATGAAAAGTCTGACATTGGTAAGTATCTTCAGAAAAACGGAATTACAAGGCAAAATATACTCAATGTGCTTAAAGATATTAGAGGCAATCAATCGGTAAATGATAAAAACCCGGAAGATAAATACCAATCTCTAAAAAGATACGGAATCCAGTTAAATGAATTGGCAAGAAAAGGCAAACTGGATCCCGTAATCGGCAGAGAAGAAGAAATCAGAAGAGTAATGCAGGTGCTTTCAAGAAGAACCAAGAATAATCCAGTACTAATCGGTGACCCGGGAGTCGGAAAAACAGCAATAGTGGAAGGAATAGCACAGAGAATTGTATCAGGCGATGTGCCCGAAGGACTGAAAGATAAAGAAATAGTAGGGCTTGACGTAGGCTCACTGGTAGCAGGCACAAGTTTCAGAGGGCAATTTGAAGAAAGGCTGAAGGCAATCATTAAAGAAGTAACTGATTCAGACGGCAAAATAATTATGTTCATTGATGAGATACACACGCTTATCGGTGCAGGAGCTACGGGAGGCTCACTCGATGCAGCTAATATTCTGAAGCCTGCACTGGCAAGAGGCGAGTTGCATGCAATAGGATCTACTACTCTCGATGAATACCAAAAGCATATCGAAAAAGATGCTGCACTGGAAAGACGATTTCAGAAAGTAATGGTAAATCAGCCAAGTGTGGAAGATTCCATTTCCATACTTAGAGGTTTAAAAGAGAAATACGAAGTGCATCATGGCGTAAAGATAACAGATTCTGCTATAGTATCTGCAGCAGAGCTTTCGGACAGATACATTACTGACAGATTCCTGCCGGATAAGGCAATAGATTTGATAGATGAAGCTGCAAGTAAAATCAGACTCGAAATTGATTCTATGCCTGAAGAACTTGATTCTATAGAACGAAAAATCAGACAGTTGGAAATAGAGCGAGAAGCACTAAGAAGAGAACTGAATACTCACAATTAAGTTTAAAAATTTTACTCTCTTAATTGTAATAGACAAATAAGAATGGTGTGTTAAAAAGTGAACGATTTATTGAAAAATGTACCAAAAAATTAGCATTGCGAAGAGCTGATGCAGCATTAAAAGAACTGGGTCTAAATAAAGAAAATGTAGAAATCAAAGTAAAAGAAGGCGGACTTTATAATAATTCAAATCCTTACGGAAGAATGCAGAAAAGGTCTGTAATTATTGAAATAGAATAAATTATCTGCAATAACTTGCTAATAGTTGCAACTGAAACTAATCTTTTACGTAAATCAAATTAAGATTAGTAACAGGAATTTAATAATTATGGCATTTATACAAGTAACTGAATTAACAAAAAAATATTCCAAAAAATTACTGGAAGTAACAGCTCTTGACAATATTTCTTTTGAAATAAATGAAGGAGAGTTCATATCAATTGTGGGGCGCTCAGGCTCGGGGAAATCCACTTTTCTTAATCTTATGGGTGGACTTGACACTCCATCATCAGGCGATATTCTGATTAACGGAAAATCTCTCAATTCAATGAACAAAAAAGAACAGTCAGATTACAGAAAATTTTCTGTAGGTATGATATTTCAGTCATTTAATTTAATTCCATACAAATCTGCTCTCGAAAATGTAAAATTACCAATGGTTTTCAGTGAAATACCAAAAAAGGAAAGAAATGAAATTGCTGTTCAAAAACTCACTGAAGTAGGATTAAAGGAAAGAGTACATCACATTCCTGCAGAAATGTCAGGCGGCGAAGCTCAGAGAGTTGCTATAGCAAGAGCATTAACGAATAAACCCGGAATAATCCTTGCTGATGAACCTACAGGTAATTTGGACAGTGCTACTGCCGAACAGATTATTAATATTTTGAAGAATTTAAATAAATCCGGTATTACCATTATTATGATTACCCATGAAAAGGATATTGCACATTCTGCATCAGACAGAATAATTACACTCAAAGACGGTAAAATTGAGTCAATAGAAATACAAAATCCTGCAGAGGCAAATCAATGAAATTTTATGATGCAGTGGAAATGGGAGTTTATAATTTGAGAAGAGCTATTCTCAGAACAATTCTAACTACCCTCGGTGTAATAATTGGTATTGGTACATTAAGCTCTATGATTTCTTTTGGAGCCGGTATGGAATCAAATGTTGCAAAAGTATTCAGGGAAAATGACCTATTTACCAGTCTTTTTGTAACTTCAAAAGAGCTGAATATAGAAGCAGCAAGAAAAGGTGATATTGGAGAAACTATGAAAGGATTTACAAAAAAATCATTACCTTTAAATGATTCTACCTTGAACATAATACAAAATATTGAAAATGTAGATATTGCTTTTCCTGAAATATCAATTCCCGTTAAGATGGTTTTGGATTCACATGATTTGAAAACAAATGTATATGCATTACCTCCTGAAATGAAGCATTATCCTCCTTATAATGAAATTAAGTATGGTGAATTTATTGATAGTTCATCCAATCATATCGTAATTTCAGACAATTTACTGAAAAGACTCGGTATTGAATTATATGAAAATAAAAAATCAGATACGGTCAATGATGATAAAACATATTACAGAGCTGAAGAATTAATAGGAAAAGAAGTTGAATTAATAACTGCTGCTGATTCCAGACAATCTGACGAACTTCTGAACCTTTTTGAAAACAAACAAAATAAATCAATAGTAAGAAATAAGGTAAAATTTAAAATAGCAGGTATTATTGTTTTAAATTCAAATTTCAGAAGTGAGGCAGTAGGTGGAGATGCAATTATTTCGCTTAATTCAGCCGAAAAAATACCTCGTGTTAATTTTAAATCAGTTTGGGATTTGCTCGGAGAAAATAATAACGAAAGCAGCATTTACAATTCAATTTATGTAAGAACAAATGACGTTAAGAATTTACAATCGGTATCAGATTCTTTAAAAAGCAAAGGATTTAATGTATTTTCTCTTGCAGATCAATTTGACGAAATAAAAAGAAATTTCCTGATACTCGATGGAATACTCGGAGCAATGGGATTAGTTGCACTTTTTGTGGCTGCTCTCGGTATTATTAATATTATGACTATGTCAATACTCGAAAGAAAAAAAAAATTGGTATTATGAAAGCTATTGACGGTGGTGAAAAAGACATCAGACTGATTTTCTTCGTAGAAGCATCAATTATCGGATTTATGGGAGGATTGCTCGGGCTGTTGCTTGGATTTGGTGTTACCGAAATAGCTGAATTTATAATTAAAAATTACATAGCAGAAGACAATCTTAATGGAATCAGTATATTTTCATTTCCACTTTGGCTGATTTTCGGTTCGATGACATTCTCAATATTAGTAAGCTTAGCTGCAGGCTTATATCCCGCATATCGAGCTGCAGGAGTAGATCCCGTAGAAGCACTGAGACATGAGTAATTGCGGAAAAATCTTTTAAAAAAAAACAACTCCAATTATAAAATGTGTTATAATTGAAGTTGTTTTCAAAAAAAATACTTTGAAATTGCTTAGCAATGAAACTTACTTTTCAAAAGGATACAATATTTCTAACATAATAAACTATTTCTCCTTTTGATACTCTTCGTGAGTCAGCGCCAGTTTCTTGGAAGCATGATTAGCGGGATTAATCAAATCCGCATAATATTTCTGTTCTTTTAATTCGTCTTCGGTAATGTAAGTAACATCAATAAACGGGTCAACTGAATAGCCGGATTTATTATAATTTATCTGGCTGAGACTCAAGTCCCATCCTTCGAACCATAATTTCAGTTCTTCTTTCATATCGTTATTTTTCAGAATTACGATTAAATCAATATCGGCGTCGGCAGCTGCCGATTCATTAAATACAGTACCGAAAAGATACATAGATTTTACGTTAAATCTATCGGGGTCGAGTTTGAGAGCAATGCTCTCCGCCATTCTTTTTCTCCATTGAAGCGGCTCATCCTGAAGCTGGTCTGATATGCCGCTGCTGTATTCAGAGTTTGAAATAGATGTATATGATGCATTTGTATTAGGATCGGAAATAAGAGCCATTGCTTTTTCTTCGTCTGCATTCATCAGTAGCCTTACGATATTTCCATTAGTAGTTTCTCTTATATTAATCACCTTTAGTATATCCTCAAGATGCTCATAATTTGGCAAAAATCTTGTAAGAGTATTTTCAGCTTCATTAAAGAACTTATAATTGAAAATTACTCCGTCATCATCAGGATATAGAGGTAAATATCTGATATTTGATTCCACAAGGTCGAGGAAAAAATGAGTTCCAAACGATAGTTCAGGAGTATAACTTCCTTTCTGTTTGGCTATTTCAATTAATCCGGCAGTATTATTAATATCAGAATATGAAACTTTTACTCCGAGCCTCATATCGTCTCTTGTACCCCATCTTCCGGGTCCCATCAGAATAAAAGTTTTCTTTGGCAGAAGTTTATTTAATTTGCTTACTGCTTTGCTGATATCTTTCAAATCCTGGTAAGGTCTATCAGTATATTTATCAGGGTCAACATATACGAGATATGCTATATTCGGCACTTTGCCATTTGATACGAATTTATTTGCAGTGAAAATAATTTGCTCTTTGGGTACATCTTCAGGTATTGTAGCAGAAACGTTTTCTGAAGCAACGTTTTGAGGTCTGCACTGAAGCAGATATAAATTCTTTCCATCGCAGGAGAACTCGATATCTACGGGACGGTCTAACTTATCTTTCAATTCTTTTAAAATAAGGTCAAGCTGCTTAATGTACGGTGATTTTGATATAAGATTATCGAAAGTAACTATTAATTCATCATTTTTGGGGTCTATCCCTAGCCCGAATGGTTTTTTAATAAATCCTTCCTCGTAAATTGAAAAAATGTCATTAAGTAGCGGAAATTCAGTCCCTGTTTCTTTTACTATTTCATCAATTTCTTTAGTTTCGAAAGTGTTTGTTTCGAGGTTAATCAAATCAATATGGCTTGTGGAATAATTAAGCATTTCCTTAGCTGATAAATTCAACTTCAAATCAGGTTTTGAAGGGCTGAGAAGAATCGGAAAATCATTTCCAATTCTATCCACTGCTCTCGTGCCAAGCCCAGGCACCATTCTCAAAAGCCCGTCTTCTCTTTTTATGCGTGGAGTCCATCTGAATTCATTATGTGAAAAACCAACACCGCTAAAAGCAGGAAAGAAATATTTTCCGATTTTTTTGCCAATTACTTCCTGTATCATAATTGACATTTCTTCGTTGTAGTCCATCAGTCTTTTTTCATTTCTGTATCCTATCGGGTCCGGACTGAATACTGACGCATATACCTCAGCAATGGCATCCAGAAGAGCATCAATTCTTTGCTGCTTAGTACCCTGATTTGCAAGGAAAAGCGATTTGTATTTTCCTGCAAATGAAGCTCCCACACGGTCTTCCAGAAGACTTGAACTTCTTACGATAATTGGATTATCACCAAAATCATCCAATGCTCTTGAGATACCATTTACAAGTACGAGTGGAAAGTGAGAGTTCTTAAATGCCTGCACAATATGAGGATATTCTTTTCTAATATCATTAATATCTTTGTATTTCTGCTCGAGAATATCTTCCATATTATTATAATACATAAAAGATTTCATCGCATCAGAAGTAATATACCAGGTTTTCGGATATTTTACATCAGCAAGCAAATTAGAATACTGGGCGGATTTTTTGATTATCTTCTCTGCAAGGAAAAGTCCTGCACTTTTGCCACCGAGTGCACCATGGCTTTCTGCAGTATAGATAAGATTATGCAGTAATGAATAAAAATCTTTGATTTCTACGAAGTGCTTGGCAATTTCAATAAAATCTAACTGATCTGTTAGAAATCTTCTTATAAGCGATACCTTCACACCCTTGATATTTGCGGAAAACTGTTCCTGAGTTTCAGAGCTGTTCAGATGGTATCTTCTGATTGCATCAGCTACTTCGGATAGAGGTGTATTTATGTTGCTTGTAGCTTTTACAAGAAAGTAACTTTTTTCTTCATGTATCCATTTTTGGATTTTCAGGAGCAATTCTTCATCACTGAAGTATTTGGATGCCATTGTAAAAATTTCCATACCGAGATTATAGGAGTTTTGCAATAGCTGTTTTTTTGTAGGTCTGTTAATTTCAGCAGTGGCATTTTCCTCCAAATCTACACTACTGCCCAGCATACGGAATAGTTCGTTGGATTCTTCTATTCCTTTGGTAAACATATGATTGAGCATTTTTTTTGAAATTACTGAAAAGAGCGTCTGGTCAGTTTTTTTCAGCATTTCAAGTATTACTTTCCATTCCGCTTTTTGCTTTTCGATTACATCAAATTTTCTGTTTTTCAGTTCGGAATTAATTTCACTGAATTTTTGAAAAAGAATATAGCTGGCAATCCTGTCAGCGATAGTCATCAATAATTTTTTTTCTTCTTTGGAAAAATTGAACTTATTATTTTTAGGATTAGTATTAGTAGCACAAATTTGTCCGAGCTTTTCTTCCTGCATTGTAATATTAGCCGTCATAGTGCATTCATTAGATTCGAAGCTGGAAGAAACATATACTCTTTCATAAATTTCTATTCTAATCTGAGTATATTTGAAATCATTGAATCCTTTTGGTATAATCTTAACGAGGTCATGCATGATGCTGTCAAGGTCTCGATTTCTGTTGCTAAGTATCTCTTCAATATCATAGAGGCAATTAAGCTGTCTTTCTCTCTGTTCGAGAGACTTTATAGTATTATCTGCAATTCCTGTTTTGTTTGTCATAAGTTTTCATCAAATTAGTGAATATTAAATATTTCAAAATAATTAAAATATTTAACAATAAAAAAAGATTTTTTTCTCGATTTATTTTTATTTATTTAAAATAATTAGTAATTTGCAGTTGTAGAAACTGCAAAAATAAAAAAAGTATCAGATGCAGTATTTTTTAAAGATAAAATAAGAGGCAGATATGGCTGGAGATTCTTTCAATCCGTTTCACATGGCTCAGCAGCAGTTTGATGCAATAGCTGATAATTTGGATTTAGATAATGCTACAAAAGATTTTTTGAGATACCCTGACAAAGAATACCACTTCAATATACCGGTAAGAATGGATGACGGTAGTTATCAGGTATTCAGAGGTTTCAGATCTCAGCATAATGATTCGAGAGGTCCGTGTAAAGGTGGAATTAGATTCCATCCTCAGGAAACAGCGGATACAGTAAGAGCATTATCTATGTGGATGACGTGGAAGACAGCAGTTGTAGATATTCCACTTGGCGGTGGAAAGGGCGGAGTAATCTGCGACCCGCATAACTTATCTATGAGAGAGCAAGAGGCACTTTGCCGCGGTTGGGTAAGACAACTGGTAAAAAACGTAGGACCGATTCAGGATATTCCTGCTCCGGACGTAATGACTAACGGGCAGCATATGCTCTGGATGCTTGATGAATATGAAAAAATTACAGGACTAAAACAGCCGGGCTTTATTACGGGCAAACCCCTCGGTATGGGCGGTTCACTCGGAAGAAAAGAAGCTACAGGCTATGGTGTAATCTATACTTTAAGAGAAGCTATGCTTGAGAAAAATATTGATATATCCAAAACCACTGCGGCTCTTCAGGGCTTCGGAAATGTAAGCCAGTTTGCTATGGAGCTTTATACCAAACTCGGAGGTACTGTAATTGCTGTATCTTCATGGAATCAAAAAGATAAAACTTCTTATACATTTAAAAAAGCAGAAGGTCTTAAATTAGATGAATTGCTGAGTATTACAGATAAGTTTGGCGAAATTGACGTTATTAAAGCAAAAGCTCACGGATATGAAGTATTGCCGGGTGATATGTGGATTTCTCAGGATGTGGACGTACTTATCCCTGCAGCACTCGAAAATCAGATTAACAAAGAAACTGTTCTTCAGATAAGCGATACAGTGAAATTTATTGCCGAAGGTGCTAACGGACCTACTACTCCTGAAGCTGATGCTGTAATAAAAGAAAAAGGAATATGGATGATTCCTGATTTCTTAGCTAATGCAGGTGGAGTTACTTGTTCTTATTTCGAGCAGGTACAGTGCAATATGAACTATTTCTGGGAAAAAGAAGAAGTGCTTGAAAAGCTGGACACAAAAATGACACAGGCGTACAAAGCAGTAGCAAAACTCGCAAACGACAGAAACGTTTACATGCGTGATGCTGCTTATATGATTGCTATTTCAAGAGTAGCAGAAGCATGCAAAATGAGAGGCTGGGTATAAACCACCGACTTTTAATATAGAAAAAAAAGAAAGCTGTCTCCTTTGAGGCAGCTTTTTTTTAATTAATCAGCTTTAGTTGTTGTCAGATTAGTATTTAATACTAAGTTGCATTCTAACATACAAGATAAAATATCTGATTCCCACCTGTGCCGATTTTATCGGTAAACTC
>CAZIXJ010000081.1:0-8958 GCA_964542835.1 uncultured Hyphomicrobiales bacterium | reverse complement strand
CATTATTTGAAAATCCGAAATTGGATTTTAAATAAGAAGCAAGCTCGCTGTCTTTTCTAATTGGTATATACTTAAGCTCGTCATTACCTTCTATATTAATATCATTCAAATCAAAATTATTTAATTTATTAATATTAGAAATAACAGATTTATCAATATTACTTGCTATTTTATTGTCTTTATTTATATTACCCAATTCCGCCAATTCATCAGTAAATAGAAAACCGGAAAAGGGGTCATTTATATCAGAAATTTTTTCCGAAACATTTTTTAGTTTTACTATTTTATTTCTGTAATCGCTGATTTTAGATTTTATGGATCCATATTTTTCAGGTGATATATCTCCGATTACGGATTTGTCTGATTTTAACCTTTTTTCAACAAGATTTTTTATTGATTTAATGACATCATCAATATTATTTTCTGAATTTTTTTCAGATTTTTTAAAACTTAATGTTTCAGAATTCTTACTGCTCAAAAACTCTTGAAATGAATGGCTTATATTAGTATTCTTACTAATATTATTCTTTTTGTTTGGCGAAAATTCTGCCAAAACGTTTTCAATCAATTGGTTTGTCATAATTACTTCCCTGTATTTGTAAGCATCCTGCTTATTTTCCTGCACCAAGCAAAAGTATTGCGGCTGCACTTTCAGGAGTCATTGCTTCAAGAACCTTGCCAGCCTGTTTGTTACTCATTTGTTTTAATATTTTTGCTGCATCTCTTTCATCTATTTGCTCAAGAATTTTAGCCACTTCTGCCGGATTGGTGTTATTGTAAATTTTTGCAAACTGAGCATAATTGACTTCTTCAAGAGAGTCTGCTTCCTGAATAATATATTCTTCCTGATTTTTAATTGTTTCATTCAAATCTTCAAGCCTCTTTTCAGACTTTTTCAAATCAATATTAATAGTGAAAATTGAATCGGTTAAAACCTGTATAGTATTAAGAGTATCCCGCAGTAATTTTTCAGCTTCAATTTTAAGACTGTCTGACCTTAGTTTATCTGAATAAACATTTTTAAGAGAATCCCTCAGCATTTTTGTATTATTAAGAAGTGAATCTTTTTCATTCTCAAGTTTCTTTTTTTCTTTTATCATCCTTTCGAAATAATCAATTCTATTTTTTGAAATACTGATAGTTTCGGTAACAGGCAAATCATGGAAGTCAAACTCAGTTTCTGTGGTATCTGATTCTGTAATTTCGGGAAAACCCAGTATAGAAGGCTTATAAAAATAAATACCTACAACAGACAGCATCGAAATCAGGAAAAACACCACAATCACGATGACCATTATCAATATCTGTCTGCCTTCTACTACCATCAATCCTTACCTCCGGATGTCCTTGAAGCAATTTCATCTAAAATAGAATTTTCTTCTTTCTTCAATTCATCTTTATATTTTAAAATCTTATTGTCCTTCAATTTTGTAAGAATTTTTTCCTCTTTCATAGCATCAGACAATTTATCTCTTCTCAGGTTTTCAATTTCCACAATCTGACTTTTTTCTTTTTCCAGCTTTATGATAATATGTTTTACAGATTCTTTATGATAGTGCAAATCCTGAAGTTCCTGCAGGCTCATTCTATTGCCTGTATTGCTTATGCTCTTCAGATATTCCTGATTTTCACTGATAGTCTGCTCTTTTTTTGTTCGAATATTCGCTGCCTGCTGAAGAAGGTCTTTGGCTTCTTTAGCCCTGTGATTCTTCAGATTTAAAACTGACTCCAGCGAAAATTTGAATTTTTTTGCCATAATATTACCTATTGAGCAGAAATTTTAATTAATTCATTAACTGATAAATCATAATCGGTACGTTCATTTACTTCCTGAGTAAGAAATCCGTTAATATGGTCAATTAATTTAATTGCCTTGTCTGTAACCGGATTACTGCCCTGTCTGTAAGCTCCTACGTTTATTAAGTCTTCGGCACTTTTGTAAGCTGAAAGTAATTTCAAAATTTGTCTTGATGCTTCATTGTGCTGAGGAGAGATAATGTCATTTTTTACCCTGCTTATGCTTTCGAGTACGTCAATCGCAGGATAATGCCCCTTGGAAGCCATTTCCCGCGACAGCACAATATGGCCGTCGAGAATACCTCTTACGGCATCAGAAACAGGTTCATTCATATCATCTCCTTCTACAAGCACTGTATAAAGCCCTGTAATAGAGCCTTTATCAGATGTTCCGGCTCTTTCCATTGTTTTCTGAAGAAGACTGAATACAGATGGTGTATAGCCTTTAGTAGTAGGAGGTTCTCCAATAGTAAGCCCAACCTCTCTCTGCGCCATAGCCAGCCTCGTTGCAGAATCCATCATAAGCATTACATCAAGCCCTTTGTCACGAAAATATTCGGCTATTGTAGTAGCGGCAAGAGCGGCTTTCACTCTCATTAGTGAAGGAGTGTCGCTTGTAGCTACCACTACTATGGAGCGAGCAAGCCCTTCTTCGCCGAGGTCTTTATCTATAAACTCTTTTACTTCTCTGCCTCTTTCTCCAATCAATGCAATTACATTTATATCTGCATTAGTATTTCTGGCTATCATACCGATAAGTGTGGATTTTCCCACTCCCGAGCCGGCGAAAATTCCTGCTCTCTGACCCTTTCCGAGTGTGATAAGGCTGTCTATCGCTTTGATTCCTGTAGCAAGTGGCTCTTCAATTCTCTTTCTAAGCAATGGGTTAGGCGGTTTTGCATAAATAGACCTTTTAGTGGAAGCGGAAATGTGTCCTTTTCCGTCAATTTCTTCGCCTACTCCGTTAATCACTCTTCCGAGAAGACTTTCACCCGCGTATATGCTCAGCTTGGAGCCGGATGCAACAATATCCATTCCCGGAGATATATCATCAAGGTCACCGAGAACCATAGATAATATTCTTTTTTCATCTTTGAAGCCTACTATTTCAGACCTGCTTACAATTTTTCCGCTGCGGTCTTTCAGATAACATACTTCGCCGATTGGAGCTTTAGGACCTTCGCTTTCTATTACAAGCCCTACCACCTTAGTTACTTTCCCTCTTTTTTCGGCAGTTCCGGTCTGCTCGAGTTTGGAGCTGAAAGATTTGCTTAGTATGTCATTATTAAACATTTTTTCTACTGCCCTTCTGTTTCTTCAAGTGTATTTCTTAATACTTCACCAATCTTCTCAAGTTGCCTTGAAATTCTCGCATCTATTTCTCCGGCTGCAGTAGATAATATGCAGCCACCTTTTTCTACTTTCGGGTCTGCAGATATTTTTGTTTTTCTTATTTGCGGAAAATCCTTAATAAGTGAGGATTTAGCCTTATCAAGAATTTCGTAATCGTCAGGATGAATTGCAATTTTGATGACAGTTTCATTTTCGTCAATATCTCTCAATGCTTTTTTTACCTGCGAAATAATTATTCCCGAATTACCTGATATTTCATTTTCAATAATTTTTTTTGCAGCAATAAGAGTAGTGTTTACCAAAACTTCAGAAAAATTATTAAGTTCTTTGGAAAATTTGATTTCCATTTCTTCGGCAAGAACGTCAATTTTTCTTATCCATTCGGCATATTTCCCGATTTCAGCCTGATATGCCACGTTTGCTGCTTCCTTACCGTCATTGAAGCCTCTGTCATATGAGTTTTGCACTTCTATCATTACTTCATCCAGAGTAAGCACATCTTCGGATACTTTATCCATAGATATTTCGAGTGGTTTCCCTGCCCCTGAAATTGAATATTTTTCAGTAAATATTTCTCTGTGCTTTACAGCCGGCTCTTCTTCCGCTTCTTCATTTTCTTCATCATATTTGAAGTTTGCCATTTCTTCTGCTTTTTCAAGAGCTTTTTCCTGTTCTTTAATTTCTTTTTTTCTCTGCTTTTCAATTTCGGCTTCTACAAGAGCAGATTGCTCTTCTTTTCTTTTTCTGTCAATATATTCCTGAAGTTCTTCTTTGGATTTGATTACTCTAACCCTGCTTCTTCTTTTCGGTATTTTTAATATTATTTCATTCACTTTAATTTTCTCCTGATTTTATCAGATATTATACGAAGACATCCTCGTTACCTCTGCCGCCTATTGCAATTTCATCCTGGTCTTCAAGTTCTTTTATTACATCCACTATTCTCATCTGCGCCGATTCCACTTCTTTCAGCTTCACTGGTCCCATAAAGTCGAGTTCTTCTTTTACAACATTTGCTGCACGCTCTGACATATTTTTGAATATCTTTTCTTTGATTTTTTCTTCTGATACTTTCAGAGCAAGAGCAAGGTCTTTCTTATCTACATCACGAAGTATTCTCTGGATTCCTTTATCGTCAATTAATACTATATCTTCAAACAAGAACATCAATCTCTTGATTTCAAGTGCCATATCATAGTTTTTCTCTTCAATATTTTCGAGCATTGATTTCGCATTTGCATTATTACTTTTGTTAAGGATACTTGCTACAAGCTGTGAACCACCCGCCTGAGCGAGATTTTGAGACAGAGTGGCTTCGCCAATTCTATCTACCACGTGCTCTATTTCAGAAACAAGCGCCGGAGATACTTTACCGAGAGTAGCTATTCTGATTATCGTCTCTGCCCTCAAATCTTCTTTAAACTCCCCAAGCACTTCTGCTGACTGATCGGGTGGCAGATGTGATAATATCAGTGCAATAGTCTGGGGATGCTCTTTGGACAGAAAGTTTGCAAGCTGCTGCGGGTCTGCTTTTTTTAGTATGTTGAACCCTCTTACACTCGTAAGCACTCTGATTTTTTCAACTATTTCTCTTGCCCGCTCCATCCCGTAACTTTTCTCAAGCAATACCTGAGCATAATCCAGACCGCCTTCTATCATATAGCTTGATGCAGTCATCAACTGATAGTATTCTTCAATTACATCTTCCACAATAGAAGGGCTAATGTCCTGTAAATTGGTAATCTCCACAGCTATCTGCTCCACTTCCTTCATCTCCAGTTCCTGAAATATTTTTGCTGCCACATCAGGATCCATAGACATCAGAAGAATTGCAGTTTTCTGCTTTCCCGTTAAATCCGATACTGAAGATATTTTTGCCATAGTTTCTTTTTATATTTATTAATTTTAATCTTTCTAATAAAAAAGTTATTCAATATTATTTATTTTAAATTTCTCAAATCAAAATCCTGAGACATAATAATTCTAACGAGTTTTACTGCTTCTTCAGTCTGGTCATTTACAAATTCTTCTACTTTTTCTTTCATTTCCTGCTTCATTAGCGAATCTTCAGTTACCTGCCGTTCATCATCCGAATTAAGCCTTGCAAGTGCCTCATCTTCAAGGGATTCCTCCTCGCCATATTCATCATCATCCATTGTTTCATCAGAAAAGTCTTGATCTTCTGTATCTCCTTCCAGCAATAGTTGCTCAGGCAATTCAGAAGGCAGTAATAAAAGGTCATCTTCATCAAGATTCAAATCTTCCAGCTCTTCCTCTTCTTCTTCATCCATTTCATCTTCTATCTCCTTATCATCCAAATCCACTTTTGCAGGAAGATTCATTGCTATTCTCAGTCTGTCTTTTATCGCTTTAGCCTGAAGAAGTCTGTACATTATAAATATAGTAACAAGCATAAGGAAAATCAATGCAATTAACTTCTGATATTCGGGCTTTTCCCACCACTGAAGATTTTCCTGCTCTATAAAGTCATAATCAATCATCGTATCAAATGGTACATTCAGTACTGAAACCTGATCTCCTCTTGCAGGGTCATACCCGACAGCATTTTTTACTATTTCTTCCATCTTATTCATTTCTTCTTCATTGCGAGGAATATATTCTACTTTCTTCACACCTTCTTCTTCCACTACCTGAGTAGTGCCATTTATCATTACAGCCACAGAAATTTTATTTACCGTTCCTACACTGTGGATAATATGCTCCACATTTTTTGCTATTTCATAATTTTGAATAATATTGGATTTGTCTCTTGCCATATTTACCGAAGGGTATGACAGAGAATCCTGCGATTCGGATACTTCTTCTATTGCCTGCTCACTTCTTATTACCTGCCTTTCGGGGTCATAATCAGTTCGGGTCTGTTCAATTTTCGTAAAATTCAAATCAGCAGTTACTTCTACTGTGGAATTATTCACTCCGATTACTCCATCCAGCATAGATTTGATTTTATTTGCCAGATTGGCTTCCACTCTTTTTTGTTGCTCGAGCTGCTGAGCGGTTTTCCCGGCTATGGAATTTTCATCGAGAGGAGTTTTGGATAATAATCTGCCAAGATGATTTACAATGGTTACATTTTCAGGTATCAAACCTTCCACGCTGCTTGCCACTAATGTTTGAATACCCTCGATATTTACTCTGCTCAAGCTCCTGCCGGATTTGAGATGAAGGGTAACAGATGCTGTCGGTTCTTTCTGATCTTTTTCGAAAAGTTTCGTTTCAGGCAGCACAAGATGTACTCTGGATTTTTTTACTTCATCCATAGACTGAATAGTTCTTGAAATTTCCCCTTCCAGCGCCCTCCTGAAATTAACTTGCTGCACAAATTCAGACATACCAAGATTATTTCTGTCGAAAAGTTCATATCCTACAATACTTGATGCCGGTAGTCCTTCGGAAGCAAGGTCAATTCTTGTGTTATAGAGGTCTGTCTTTTCTACGAGAATTGTAGTGCCGCCATCTTCGAGCTTATATTTGATATTTTTTTCTTTTAGATTTTGTGTAATTTTTCCTGCATCTTCAGCAGTCAAATCATTGAACAGCACCTGATAATCAGAAGAATAACTCCCGGCACTTAGTATCAGAATCAAAGTAATCATTACCGCAGAAGGCACACCAATGAATAATGCCTTTTGCCATAATGTCAGTTTTGAGAAAAAGTTCTTTCCCTGCGTAAGTAGATTTTGCTCAGCCATATTATCCCGAAAAATTTAATTTTACAAAAATTCTTTTATACCTGCATTCTCATTACGGTATTATATAAGTCCAATCCTTTATTCCTGAGTTCCATAAGTAATTTGAAAGATGTAGATGCCATTTGTGATGAAATCATTACATCATGCAAATCAACCGGTTCTCCTTTAATAAACTTATCTCTTTTTTCGGAACTGTCTTTTTGAAGTTCGTTTACGTCAGTAATAAGTTCATTTACCGTAGATGCGAAAGAGGTCTCTTCGGGACCCGGTTTCGGATAGCCTTTTTGCTGCTGTACCAGCGGAAGGTATCTGTCGCCCTGATTTAGTTCGTTGATTACCATAGTTGATTCCTTCAATATATTAATTCATCCTGAATTATTTTCTGTCGAACAGAAATGGCATTATATCATACTCTGCCGTCCACAATAGAGCCTTTATTAATATTAGGCGTGTTAATTTTTCCGTTCTTATTAAATAAAACGTGATTTTTTATCTGCTCCTCATTTTCAGGGAACATTTTAATAAAAAACTGCCTTTCTGATTTTGAAATTAAATTGTTGTAATTATTTGATTTTACGTTAACGCTGTTTAATTCACTGTTTTTATTGACCGACTGGCTATTATTCACCTCACCATTACGTGCTGTCTGTCTTGTTTTCAGCGAATTAATTCCATTGTCTGCTACATTTCCTGCATATCTTGTAATTAAATCTGTTTTCATAGTTTATCCCTATATTTCAAGTGAATATCTTGCAATATTTTTAGCTGCTTCCACTACTCCTGTATTGGCTTCGAAAGCCCTCTGAGCAGTCATCATCTCTACCATTTCAGTTACGATATTTATGTTAGGCATTTCCACGTAACCTTCTTCATTTGCCTCGGGATGATTCGGCTCATATACAAGCCTCGGCGGTGAATTATCCCGTGCCGTTTTAGATTTCAATACGCTGTAATCAGGCGGATAAGTTCCCGGTGTGGCATTATCCGAATGCTGCGAAGAAGTCCTGTTCAGCGAAATCTGCTCTTCCAGTTCATCTTCGAAAGGGCTGCCGGGAATTGCTCTTGTTACCACTACTTCCCGTCTATAGGGCTTACCGTCAATACCCTTGGTAGTGTTGGCATTTGCAATATTATTAGCAGTAGCATTCAGCCTCATCCTCTGAACGCTCATCCCCTGACCACTTATTTTGAAACTTGAAAAAATATTCTCAGCCATAGCATTTGCAATATAATTAATTGATAAATAATATAATTAAGTAAAATTACCTAAACATCTGTTCTGCCTGAAATAGCAGACCCCATCCCTCTGAATAACTTGCTCATCATCTGCGAACCAAATCGATATCTAATCTGATTCTGAGCCATTTCAGCCATTTCTTTGTCAATATTTACGTGAGTCTCACCTGAAAAATATACTTCAGGTCGCGGTACATCCCTTTCATTAACTTCTCCCTTAATTGCCAGTGTATCGGGCTTTCCGAGTGGAATATGCACACCCTCAGTATTATTGCCTTTAAGCACTACTTCTTCATCGTGGAAAAACTCCTCAAACTTCACTCTTTCCGGTCTGTAATGAGGTGAATTGACATTGGCAATATTTTTGGCTGTAGTCCTTTGTCTCAGGGCATAAGTATCAAGCGCCCTGTTCATAAGAGGCACACCTTTTTTGAACATATGAAACTTAAAAACCACTTATTTTCCTCCAGATTATTTTTATTCTTTGATTCTTCTTAATCAAAACTAATGCCAAAAGAAAAAAAGTTTGATAATTGTGGAAAATAAGAAAACTTAAATTAAAAGTGGTTAATTTTCAGATGGAACAACAGTAAATCATAAATTATCTGTAGGTAAAATCAGCGTGAATTTACTGCCCTTGCCTTTTTCAGATTCGACAAATATTTTGCCTTTTAATAATATTGCAAGAGATTTTGATATGCTTAGCCCTAACCCCGACCCTTCGTAATCGCTGTTTAATTCATTATTAAGCCGTTCAAATCTGTTGAAAATTTTATCAACATCAGTTTTGTTTATACCAATCCCTGAGTCAATCACATAAAATTGAATATTATTATTATCAAGCTGATAGCCAAACCTT
>CAZIXJ010000080.1:0-9030 GCA_964542835.1 uncultured Hyphomicrobiales bacterium | reverse complement strand
AAACTAGCTTTATCTGAAATTGATGTGTAATTAAAAATATTATTTAAGTGCTTCCAAATATCATTAGCGAAAACTGAAGATATGAATAATTCATCGTCAGGTTTGTTGCCCATTCTTATCCAGATAATACCGGTGGAATTTGAAATATTTAGCATCTGTCCGTTTTTGCCCATTGCGGCAATTACATCCGAAGGAGCATCAGGGAAGAGACTGCCTTGGAAAGTAATATCTGAAGAAGGTAACATAAAGTTGCTTTTGCCATTGAGCCACCAAAGGTAACCGTAGGATTTATTAAATTCCTGAGAAGTATTAATCATATCAAAAAGATAATCTTTATCATTGATTACATTAGAATTTTTCCAAGCTCCATTGTTCTGAATTAATATTCCAAATCTTGCCATAGATCTTGGAGTGCTCATAAATAAATTGTTATAATCCATTTTCACCCAGATACCTTTCATACCAATCGGCTTTAATAATTTATTATATGTAAAAATATTATAATTTTGTTTAGTTGCATTTTCTATTACGTCTCTTAATAATGTATAAGGAGCATTGTGATAAAACCATTGATTACCTGCATCAGTTTTGTATTTAAGGCATTCTGCATCAGTACAGTGAAGATTGCTGATATTATAATCAAGTCCGGTAGTCATATTTAGCTGATTGCGTATAGTAATCAAATCCTCTTTTTCCTGATTAATTGAAGTCCATCCTTTTCCGAGGTAATCTGATGTCTTATCATTAATACTGAGATGCTCTTCTTCCTGAGCTATACCTGTTAGTAATGCAGTAATTGTTTTTCCTGCAGAAGCCCAGTACCATGAACTGTCTTTGCTAAAATCATCAAAATATTGTTCAAGAACAATTTTGCCATCTTTAAGTAAAATAAAGGCTTTAGTATTTTTTAATTCCAGAAATTCATATAAAATTTCAATATTATCTGTATTCCAGTTCAAAGAGTCGGGAGATACAGTTGCCCATTCATCACTATTATCAGGAGGAAAATAGTAATCACCGGAATACGATGTTTGAACAAAGAGAAATAAAATTAAGAATAATTTTATAATCATTTTTATAACTCCTTTTGATTTACCAATATTTTATAGGACTAAAAAAATAACATTTGGTTTAAAATATAACTATATTTATCCAAAATAACGCATTTAGATTAAATAAATGCGCACTAATTTTACTAAAATATTATTTTAGGCTAAAATGCAAATTTTGCTCACATAAACTATGTATTTTTATTATTTTAATTTTTATTGTAAGGTTATCAAAAAAAGCATAAATTATCAATGCAATTTGTAAAATTATGGCGGTAATGAATTATGCATAAGAATATTGACAAAATTTATGACTTTATGGAAGATATTATTTATTATTCTATCGCTATAGTCCTGTTAGTTACCGGCTTTTTGATATTCTATGATATTATTCTGAATTTTTTTACAATATCATTTGAAAAAGATTTCACTAAATGGCTTGTATCTATTCTTGACCGTTCACTTCTTGTACTAATGTTAGCAGAAATTTTATACACTATCAAAGTATCAATTAAGGAGCGTTCTCTCTGTGCAGACCCATTCTTAATAGTTGCAATCATAGCTGCCATAAGAAGAATATTGATTATTTCTGTGGAAACTGCCTATTACGAAGAAAAATTCGAGCATTTTATGATAGAAGTAAGTATTCTTGGGGTATTAGTATTTTTATTTACTATTGCTCTTATTATGCTGAGAAAAAATAATTTATTTATAAAACAAAAGGATTAATCTATGGATTTTTTGCGACTGATTCCTAATCCCGATACAATTCCGGCACCCGCTTGGGTATTTGAATTGCTTGGGATAGTTACTTTTACTTTGCACATATTGCTTGTGAATATTGTGCTTGGTGGAGTATTAATTATGCTGTTTCAGAGATTTTTTGCAAAAAATGATGCTCTGGAAAGCTCCTTTCACGGAGCAGCGGCAATGCCGATTCCTTCATCATTTGCTATTGCTATTAATCTCGGAGTGGCGCCGCTGTTGTTTTTGCAGGTGATATACGGTACTTTTATCTATACTTCATCTGTTTTGATGGCTACTTACTGGATACTTGTAATTCCATTTTTGATAATGGCTTATTACGGAGCGTACATTAATCAGATGAATTATCACAAAAGAGCAGGACTTGCCAAAGTATCGCTACTGATTACCGGTTTAATACTTCTTTACATTGCTTTTATTTACGTAAATAATATGACTATGATGGTGCAGCCTCAGGTCTGGGAAGCATATTTTGAAAATTCCAAGGGAACAGTATTAAACTGGAGCGACCCTACTTTAATTCCAAGATATTTGCATTTTGTAATTGCTTCTGTTGCCGTCGGCGGATTATTCCTTTCAATTCTCTGGAACAGAAGGAAAAACCGAGGCGTAGAAGGAGCAGATGCCAAAATCAAATCAGGACTTATGATTTTTGCAATAGCTACTGCCGTGCAAATAGTAATTGGTTTCTGGTTCCTGATAGCACTTCCGAAAGATGTTATGATGCAGTTTATGGGCGGTAATATGCTTTATACGATTATTATGACGCTTGGGATAATAGTCAGTATTGCTACGCTTGTGTTTGCATTTCTCGGCAAGCTGAAACTTTCAATTATCCATTTGGTACTCACGGTAGTTCTGATGGTAATTATGAGAGCAAATCTCAGAACTGCCTACCTGAGTGAATTTTATTCGATTAATGACCTTGAAATAGTTCCTCAGTATGGTGTAATGAGTCTGTTCCTTTTGATTTTTGTAGTGGGGCTTGGTGTGGTCTGGTATATGCTTAAGATTTCCAAAAACAAAACAGAAGGGAGGGCATAATTATGAATTATCCAATATGGGACCTCGGTTCATTTACTGGCGGACAATTGATAGCATTAATATCAATTCTCCACGTATATATTGCTCACCTTGCTGTAGGCGGTGGTCTTTTCATTTGGCTTACTGACAGAAAAGCCGTAAGAGAAAATGATGAAAATGTACTTGGATACGTAAGAAAGCATACTAAATTCTTTCTTCTTTTAACTATGGTATTTGGCGGTGTTACAGGTGTAGGAATCTGGTTTATCATCGGACTTGTAAATCCGGTAGGGACTTCTGCACTTATACATAATTTTGTATTCGGCTGGGCAATTGAATGGGTGTTTTTTGTCGGCGAAATTGTAGCATTGCTGATATATTATTACAAATTCGATAAAATGAGTACAAAATCAAGGCTTACAATTGCATTCTTTTATTTCTTTTTTGCATGGTTGAGCTTATTTATTATAAACGGAATACTTTCATTTATGCTTACTCCGGGAGCATGGCTTGATAATCAGCAATTCTGGTCAGGATTTTTCAATCCTACATTCTTTCCTTCACTAATCTTCCGTTCTGCAATGGCATTTATGATAGCAGGATTATTTGGCATTCTTACCACCGTATTCCTTGCTAAAAGTGATTTCAGAGATAAAATGCTCAGATATTCAGGCAAATGGATACTTTATCCCGTAATAGTATTGGTGCTTTCTGCTTACTGGTATTATGCCTCTATTCCTGATTTTGCCTTCACTACTAATTTTGAATTAAATTCCGAAATGGCAACTACACTTATGGTATTTGTAGTATTTTCTATTGCCGTAGTAATTTTGGGAGCATACTTCCTTGTGAAATCTGCAAAACCTGTTCAGATATTCATTGCATTTGTACTTATAATATCAGGATTGATGTGGATGGGTGGATTTGAATATTCAAGAGAATATGCCAGAAAACCATTTGTAGTATCTGACTTTATTTATTCCAATTCAATTTACAAAGCTAATCTGGAAAAATACAATGAAGACGGATTTCTTACAAATGCCAAATGGGTGAACGTAAGCGAAGTAACAGATGAAAATCTGAATGAAGCCGGTGAGGAATTATTCAAACAGCAATGCTCTGCCTGCCATACAATCGGCGGTACAAGAAACGATATACTTCCGAGAACTGAAATGTTCACAATGAACGGTATGATGAGCCAGCTTACAGGACAGGGCAAAGTGCTTACTTATATGCCTCCGTTTGTAGGGAATGAAAGAGAGAAAGAAGCTCTCGCTGCTTTCATTGTAAACAAACTGCATAATAAATCAACTGATATGAGCCTTCCTTCATATGACATTGATGAATTTGAATATGAAGTACCACAATTCGATATTGCAAATGATGAATATGTACTGCTCGTTTGGAATGATTTGGGAATGCACTGTATTTCTGATAGCGACCCTTGGTTTGTGATACTTCCTCCTGCAAATACACTTGAAGCTCAATTAATCAAAAGAGGTGAGCAACCTCAGATTATTAAAGACGGCGTGGAAATAGTATATGAAGTGGAAGAGCAACACAAGAATCCTGCAAAACACGTTGAATTTTGGAAGTACGCAAAAACAATATTTGGTGCTGATTTAGAGCCTAACGTAGGCTTACAGGGGCATGGAATGTCAGGAAAATTTGAATTTAATCCTGACGTGAACAGTTTTCAGGTTCACGCTATTCCGGTAGTACCATACAGAGATGACGGAAAATATAATCCATATCCGATGTTCGACGTAAAAGCTATTGATAAAGCAACAGGTGAAACGCTGATTGCTACGAAAGTAGTAGCACCTACTTCGACTGAAATGGGCTGTATTAACTGCCATGGCGGAGAGTGGAGAGTTCCCGGAGTATCGGGAGTTTCTGATGAAACCGCAATTAATATACTTAAAGCTCATGATAAGAACGAAGGCACTACGCTTTATCAGGATGCTCTGAACGGCAAACCGAAAATGTGTGCTTCCTGCCACCCTGATGCCGCTACAGGAATGGAAGGTCAGCCGGGACATATGTCATTATCCGCTTCGCTTCACAGCTGGCACGCTAATTATATGCACGCCGAAGGCGGAGATGCCTGTATGATGTGCCACCCTGCAAATCCTGAAGGCAATACAAGATGCAGCAGAGGAATTCATAATACTTTCGGTATGACCTGCGTAAATTGTCACGGCGAAATGGAAGAACACGCTATGGGACTTCTGAAAGCTCAGGATAACAAAGAAAGAGCTGAATGGATGATTCGCAATCTTAATTCCGTTAATGTGCCAAATCATGAAGAAATAGTGCCGAGGAAAGCATGGCTTAATCAGCCTGAATGTACTAACTGCCACGTTGATTTCGAGCAACCTGAGGTATTCCCTGCATTTAATGAATGGGTTGATTATCCTGAATTATTCAGAATAAGAACTGACCCTGCGGGTATGAGATGCGAGGCTTGCCATAATTCACCTCATGCAATTTATCCGGCTACAAATGCAATCATATCGAATATGGACAATGTACAGCCAATGCAGTACAACAAAAACATATTCCCGATTGGCTCTGAGGATAATTGTGAACTTTGCCATAAAACAGATATGCCGTTTTCTATTCATCACCCGAATATGAAGCGACCATTCAGAAACAAATTCTTCTTTGAAGAAGTTATTCAGGCAATGAACAGCAATGGTGAAGAATAGCTGATACAAATAATATACAAATAGTTGAAGCACAAAAAACACACCTTCCGAAGGCTTTAAAAACCTTCGGAAGGTTTTTTTTTCAATGGAATGCCAAATGAATATGCTATTTGATGCTGCTATGAAAGCTTATAATAAAAATATCAAATTATATCCTGATGATGACAACTGCATTAATAATAGAGGTTGGATGAAAGTAGAACTTGGTGATCATGATGCTGCAATTGAAGATTTTAATAAAGCAATAAATATCAATCCGGATGAAGCATTATATTATAATAACAGATGCAGTGCAAGAATTAAAATTGATGATTTGGAAAATGCCAAAAAAGATTGTTACAAAGCATTAGATATTGATTATTACTTTCACTATCCACATTTTAATCTGGGCTATATTCATTATGTAAGTAAAAACTATGAAGATGCTATAAATGAATTTACAATTGCAATTGAAATAGATAATGAATATGGAGCGGCTTTTTTAAAAAGAGCAAAAGCAAAATATCTTATTGAGGATTATGATGGTGCATGCGCTGATATGAGAAAAGCATATGACTTAGGTATCAGGGATAAGCAATTGATTGAAAAAATACAAAAACATTGCAAATAAATTATTCTCTTTTTTTTCTCTGTAACTTTTTGTATATTAATCTGTATTAATTAATAAAGATAGTTTTTTAATTATCAGGGGCTTATTATGTTACGCAAACTTTTACTTCCTTTGCTGCTAATCACTACATTTTCAGTTTTTAGTTCGGATTTTTCAGTTGATGAATACAAAGAGTTTCTTCAGAAAAATCAGGATATGAGTATCGAACGATTTTACGATTTATATCCTCCCGGAAAATTTTATAAAGAGGCAAATTTACCCAAAACTATAGCTTTCCTCGATTCGGTGAAGATAAAATACAAACTTACAGATGATGAATTATCACTGCTTATGAAGCATGGTTTTGTAGTTACCGAAAGATTGAGCTACAGCAATATGTGGGATGCAATGGAAGATGTAAGAAATAAGGATTTGCCGATTTTTATTTCATCTGATATGCTTCTGCATGCACTGCATATGTCCTATGATAAAATACTTGAATATCTCGAAGAACACACAATCATTCCTGCTCTTGATGATGCACTTGAAAAAATGCACGATGAACTCGACAAATATAATTCACTTGGAGCACCGAATTATCTCGTCGAAAACATCAATGACGTAGATATTTATATTACCGTAGCAAGAACTCTGCTTAATGAATCTCCGGTCAGCTCCAAGTTCGGCAACAGCGAAGAGGTGCAGAAAATACTGAAAATGATTGATGATGAACAGCCTCAAAATTATCCGCTTTTCAGCTCTACTCCAAAATTTATTGATTTCAGCCAGTTTACGGTAAGAGGGCATTATACTTCTCCTGCCGAATTAAGCAGATATTTTCAGTCAATGATGTGGCTGGGCAGAATTCAGTTTTATCTGACAAAACCACTTTCAGACGGTCCTTCGCAAACCGATGAAGATATACAAAGGCAAATAATTGATGCAGCACTTTTAACTGATATAACCGTAAAATCAGGTGCTGATGAATTGATGAATAAGATTGACATGCTCATAAAAACTCTCGTTGGAGAGTCTGATAACGTAACTTACGACAATATGTCCGGGCTGATGAAAGAGCTTGGAATAGAAGACATTGCAGAATTTCAGGATATGAATGCGGTAAAAGATTTTCAGGACTTGCTTGAAACCAAATCTTATGCAGGGCAAAAAATTCTATCCCAGATTTTAATGAGCGACCCGCAAAGCCCTGAGCAAATCACTCCTTCATCATCATTTTTGATGATGGGGCAGAGATTCTTAATTGATTCCTACATTACCGGCAATGTAGTATTTGACAAAATCATCTACAAAAATCAAAAAATTCGCAGAATGCTGCCGAGTTCACTTGATGTACTTTTTGCACTCGGCAATAATGCTTCTGCCGATTTGCTCTATCCTGAATTTTCAGAATATCCTTATATGTCTAATCTTGCTGCTTTAAGATATTTGATAGATGGTTTTGGCAGTGATTTCTGGGAAAAATCATATTATGCCGGATGGCTTAATTCAATAAGAAAACTCAATGCTCCTGCAAATGAGGATTTGGGCAAATATCCTGAATTTATGAGAACTGCCGCATGGTGGCAATCAAGAATGAATACTCAGCTTGCAAGCTGGGCGCAACTAAGGCACGACAATCTCTTATATGCAAAACAATCTTATTCCGGTGGTCCGGGCTGTTTCTATCCAACTGCTTATCTCGAACCCGAAACTGATTTGTATAATGAATTATCTGAACTCGCTGACAGAACTACAGATATATTTAAAGGTTTTGGTGTAGAATCTTTTATAATAAGTTATTTTGAAGAACTGAAAGAAGTAAGCGAAAGGCTTGCAGAAATCTCTAAAGCTGAGCTTAGCGGCACGATGACCGAAGATGATGTAACATATCTCAAGCAGTCTTACTCTATGTCAAACGAAGGATGCGTTTTTTATCCTGACGGTTGGTATTCTAAGCTATTCTTCCCCAGAACAACTCTTGTAAAAGAACCGGATTACGTAGTAGCGGATTTACACACTGCACCTACGGATGCTGCAGGAAATATGGTCGGCTGGGTATGGCACGCAGGAACCGGGCATCTCAATACATTATTTGCCATTACTGAAGATGAGCAGGGTAATCCTACTGTATTTACCGGACCGGTAATGAGCTATCATGAAATGGTTGCACTAAATTTCACAAGGCATACAGATGAACAGTGGGGTAATTATTTCTTTAAAGATGAGCATGAACTCACAGGTAGCATTACAAGACCGGACTTTACTAATCTCTATCTGGCAGATATTAATGGTATGAATAATTTCAATAATCCACCGATTTTACCTACATCAGTTAATTCAGATGACGAACCGATAATAAATAATGACATTGTAAGAACAAGTGCATATCCTAATCCTTTCAGAGACAATGTAATGATTGGTTTCAAAATTCCTGCCGAATTAACAGGAGCCACAATAAATGTAGCTATATACGACGTAAATGGCAGAATCATAAAAGAATTATATGACAACAGAATTACCACAGGAAATTATTCTGTAAGTTGGAACGGCACTAATTCGCAGGGCAGCGCAGTAAACAACGGTACATATTATTACACAATTCAAATCAACGGAAATAAATACAGCGGGCAAGTAGTTTTAGTTAGATAATTAGATTATTAAATACAAAGTTTATCCCTGTCTTTACATAAAAGACAGGGATTTTTTTATTAAATAGAGTTTCCTTAAATTGTCTGTTTTTTCATATTGAAGGAGCAATGAATCGTCTTGTCCTCCTTGCCCCGATTAATCGGGATGTAAACAGAGGACGTGTCCGCAGGACGGAGGAGGATTTATACACTTATACCAAGTTGCTTTCAATCGTATAATATATTTCATAAGAACTATAAGTTTT
>CAZIXJ010000079.1:3473-9036 GCA_964542835.1 uncultured Hyphomicrobiales bacterium | reverse complement strand
ATCTTCAGCAGAGTATTATAATCCTTTTATAAATTGCTCGTATGATAGCAACTTATACTAATTCGCTTTCATTCATATTAACATACTTCTAACAATAAAAAAATTCTCATTGCGAAACTCCGATACTTCGACGACGCTCAGCACAGGTTTCGCAATGGGATTCCCAAATCGGAGTTTACCGATAAAATCGGCACAGGTGGGAATCAGATGTTTTCTCTTGAATGTTTGATAGCAACTTAGTATTAGTATCAGATATACCAAAACAGCATCAAGATTAGCAGTATATTGCGTGTAAAACAGTCGTCCTCGACTGTTTTTTTTCAGGCGAGGACGACTGATATACTGTTTTTTTAAATCATATTCCTTGCAGCTTTTTGTTATTAATCCTGACTTTATTTGATTTTTTATAACAAAACATTTTCATTTATTACTCTGCGAATATCTGTCTGAATCTCTTTAATTTCTCTTTCTGCATCTACTATAAAAAATCTTTCCGGTTCTGCCTCTGCAATTTTATCAAATCCCAGCATCAATCTTTTGTAAAAATCATCCCCGCTGGTTTCTATTCTGTCAGGTTTTCTCGACTGAGTTCTAAAGCCGGATGTTTCGAGATTTATTTTGAGATAAAACGTAATGTGTGGTTTAAGATTATAAGTAGAAAATAAATTGATTTTATTAATTAAATCCAAATCAAGTTTCCTTCCATACCCCTGATAAGCAACAGTTGAATCAAAAAATCTGTCCGACAAAACAAATTTTCCATCATTCAAAGCAGGCAGAATGATTTTTTCGGTAAGATCGGCTCTTGCAGCTTCAAAAAGCATCAGTTCGGAAACAGAGTTTAATTGATAGCCTGAATGTAACAGAATATTTCGTATTTGCTCTGAAAATTCAGTACCGCCCGGTTCTCTTATGGAAACAACGGATTTACCGTTTTCAATCAGATATTCTTTAAGTAATTTTAATTGTGTAGTTTTACCACAGCCGTCAATCCCTTCAAAAGTAATAAACATTTTACCTTTCTTATAAATTTTTAAAATGTAAAGATACAAAACAAGAGGCTATCTTTAAAGAAAAAAAGTCTGTTTTCTTATAAGAAAGCCCCTTAGTAACGCAAAATTGTCTTCTAAAGAAAATTATTTGGCAAGCACTACAGCTTCAATTTCCACAAGTGCATCTTTTGGTAGTCTTGCTACTTCAAATGCGGCTCTTGCAGGTTTACTTTCGCTCATAAATTCATTATAAACTTCATTCATAGCTGCAAAGTCATTCATATCTTTCATAAGTACGGTAGTTTTTACTACATCATTCAATGTAGAGCCTGCTTCTTCTACTATAGCCTGAAGATTTTCAAGTGCTTTTCTGGTCTGGGATTTGATTTCATTACCGGCAAATTCGCCTTTTTCGTCCAACGGAAGTTGCCCTGAAACAAAAATAAAGTCCCCGGAAGCTTTAATAGCCTGTGAATAAGGTCCTATAGGAGCCGGAGCTTTTGTTGTGTTAATTACTTCTTTCATTTTAATTTCCTGTATTTAATTATTAAAAACCATTATATTTACCAAGCAGTGCCGCACCAATAATACCGGCATCCTTGCGGTACCGTGCCGGTTCTATTCTGAAATTTTCAGCAATAGTAGGCAATGCTTTTGATTTTACAATTTTTTCTGTTGTATTTAGCATTATTTCATTTGAATGAGAAATTCCACCTCCGACTACAACGAGATGTATATCAAGAAGATTAAGAGCAGAAACTAAACCTATACCAAGGTATTCTCCAATTTTTTTTAAAGTTTCTATTGCGGCTGCATCATTTTCATCTGCTGCATCAGAAATATTCCTTACATCAATATATTCCATTTTATTCAAAACAGAATCAGGATATTGCATTGCAATTTCTTCTCCCAATTCAATTATTTTATCCTTACCCGTAAAAAACTCTAATGTACCATATCTAAAATCAGGATGGGACATTGCTGCATTATAATCAATTACTATATGCCCAATTTCACCGGCACCACCGGAAGTACCTCTGAATATAGAACCATTATTAATGATAGTCCCCCCTACTCCAGTTCCTAAAGTAAGGTAAAAAAAACTTTTTTCATCTTTTCCGGCTCCGTCTATCAACTCTGCAAAGCCTGCTACATTGGCATCGTTTTCTATTGCTAACGGAAGTTCAAAATTTTCTTTTATTAATTTCCTGAGATTAATATTTTTCCAGCCGGGCAAATTTGGAGCTATTACTACTACTCCGTCATTATTAATTACTCCGGGTACGCCAATGCCAAGAGTTTTAATATCGGAATTCATTTTCAGCAATCTTTCTATCAGAATATAAATATCACTGAGAAGAGAATCCAATCCCTTGTCAGCATTTGTTTTGCACGTATCCTTTTCAATAAGTCTGCCATTGTTATCAATTATGCCGGACTTAATATTCGTGCCACCTATGTCTATTCCAAGATGCATTACTAATTAATTTTTATTTTTAATAAAGTAACAGACGTTAGTGAAAAGAAAATTATTTAGATGAATCTTGAAAAATGATTTGATTACTATTTTGCAATAATCAATTTATCCTCTAATATTTTTTCCCTGCACGTATATTTTACAATATAAATACCGTTTGGAATCCCACTCAAATCCATTTCATATTCAAGAAGTTTTTCGCCTTTCATTCCCTCAAATTCCACTTCTTTCAAAATATCTCCTGTAATGCTTATTACCTGCAATTTTGCTTTGCTCGGAGAAGGGTATGATATATAGCACGTTACGCTGTTGCCTGCAGGATTTGGCCGTAACTGAATATTTGAGATAAGCCTCAGGCTTAGCACCCGAAAATCCAGCTCGCACAAATCTATTTTTATATTGCCGCCTTCTGTTACTGTAGGTATTTCTGCTCCGTACCAGTCGGTACTGTCTATTGTGATTTCTGATTCGGAAACTGATGAACCGAGTAATGTACCGCATATCCAGTTAATGATGCGCGGTTCGCTGTTCATAAATACCGAAGTGTCGCTTATTATGAAATGCGTATTAAAATCTTCCCGCCAGTCTTTAATTATTCTTCCGTTTTTTACATAAATATCTCTGAATACTCTAAAGTCAACCGAAAATTCAAAATTATAATCAACATAAGCTCCTTCTTTGAAGTCGCATTCCAGTAATCCGTAAACAGGCACACAAAAATCATACTGAGGATGAGCAAGAGTATCGCCTATCCATACTTTGGCATTCACCGGCAAACCCCTGCCGTGCAGAGGAAATTCAAATCGGTCGGGGCATGGCTTGCTTACAACCACTACGAGTGTATCATAGAAATTACCTTCAGATGTCGGCGAGAATACAATGTTTTCGGTATAATCAGAATTTGGAGCTACTGCCAAAGGATAATTATTTGTATCTATTGAAAAACTTTTTCCCTGCTTCAGATAGACTGATGAAATAACTGCTTCTGTGCTTTCATTTCGGTTTCTGTATGTAAGCAGATTAATTATTTCTTCATATGTGCAAATATCTGAAAAACCCTCATCATCGAAAATAACATCAATACTTGAAGGTATTTCGAGAGTAATTTCCTTTTCAAGTTCGCAGCCGTATTCATCGGTTACTTTTACAGAATAAGTGCCGGGTTCGCTGACTGTAACAGTTTCGGTAGTGTCGCCTGTGGACCATTCATATTTATCATATTCATTGTCTAAATACAGTTCTACTTCTTCATCGAAGCAAAAATCACCATTTTGCAAAATGGAAAAATCTTCGGCATATCTTAAATTAACTGTTATTGAATCAACGGCTACACAACCGTAAATGTTTTCAGAAGTTGCATAATAAGTGCCGGGTTCGGTTACTGTAATAGACTGTGATGTTTCGCCTGTGGACCATTCATAATAATTATTGGGATAAATATCTTCTATTGTAAGAGTAGCCGAGTTGTTTACACAAATATAGTTTTGCCCTGAAATATCAATATCCACATCATACATATGATAAATATAGCATATTTCTTCCTGATTAAGTGGTCTGTCATAGATGCGAACTTCGTCTATTGTGCCTTTGAAGTATAGTTGGTTAAAATAAGAAGCAGCTCCAATGTAAACGTGACTCGTATTTTGATTGATACTGTTAGGTCCAATTACCTGATCAACTAATTCGCAATTAACATAATATTTCAAAGTATTCTTACTGATATCATAAACGCCTGTTACAAAAATCCATTCATTGAAATGATCACTATTATATGTTGTAAATTCAGAATTTGTACCATTGCTGGAAATATTAAAGTGTTTCCTCGTTAAAGCCCAAGAGCCGGCAAAATCACTATGTGATTTCCATTTACTGATTATTTTTGCTCCATTCATTATACCAGGCTCAGCTATTACCCAAGCAGCAAGAGTAATACTGCCTGAAAAATTATAAATTTCATCATATCCAACATCTATCAAATCATCAATTCCATCAAAATGATAAGCACTATTTGGATTGCCACAGTAGTCTTCTGTAAGATTTGCACCTTTTACAGTTCCGTGATTATCATATTCTGATTCATCGTTTGCATTGCCGTTAAAAGGGAAGTAACCAATAAGCCCATTTTCAATATCAATAGCTGATAAATCTGCAAGGCAGAATAATAATAAAGAAATAAAAAGTATAATATTTTTTTTCATAACATTTTCTTATAAATTATAACTAACTTTTTTTAAAATAAACATTTTTTAATTAAAATCAAAATATTATTATGAAAAAAGATAAAAATATTATATTTTGTAAAAAATTATTGAATAAAAATATAAAATAAATGAATATAATTGGATTAGTAACTGCAAGAGGCGGTAGTAAGCGAATAGAAAATAAGAATATTATTGACCTGGGTGGTTTCCCACTAATAAGGCATACAATAATTCCTGCATTGAACAGCAAATTAATAGATGAAGTATTTATTTCAACAGATGATAAAAAAATTGCAGATGTTGCTGAAAAATATGGTGCGAAAGTGCCTTTTATAAGGCCTGATGATTTAGCTCTTGATAACACACCTGATAAACCTGTATTAGAGCATTTTATTAACTGGTACGAAAAAAAAATTAAAAAAAGCATTGATTTACTTGTCTTTTTAAGACCAACATCACCTTTTCGAACTCCTGAAATAATAGATAATGTGATATTAAAAATGCAAAACAGCATTGATGCCAGTTCGCTTAGAACTGTTACTAAGTCAGAAGGTGTTTTTCATCCTTACTGGAATTATAAAAATATAAATGGATACTTAGAAAATTTTTGCGATATTGATATTTCAAAATATTACCAAAAACAACTTTTACCTGATTGCTTTCGATTAAATGGATTTATTGATATTTTAAAACCTAAAATAATTATTCATAATAATAATATTTACGGGGATAAAATTGCATATTATGAGATTAATGAAAATACAGCAGTAGATATTGATACAGAATTTGATTTATTATTTGCAAGATTCATTATTGATAACAAAAATCTCTGATATTTTTCTACTTTTTGCTTAAATTAATTGGATATTATGTTTTTCAGTTATATTTTTGTA
>CAZIXJ010000079.1:0-3463 GCA_964542835.1 uncultured Hyphomicrobiales bacterium | reverse complement strand
AATTCTGGACAGGATCGTGAACTCCTCACATCGGATCGACCTCAAAGGAGAATCTCTAAGAAAAGGAGCATTAAAGAACGAGTAATATTAATTTTTTATATAAGGAGCTTTTTTAAATGGGTACGTTTGAACAAATTAGAAGAATTTCGCCCTATTTTTTCGGGTTGTTTGCAGTATTGCTTGTTTTGTTTTTTACTATAGGCGACCAGACTGTAACTGATGCGCTTACGGGTTCGAGAAATAACCCTCAAAATCAGGTGATAGGAGAAGTAAATGAAGATGTAATTTATTACGTCGAATTTGAGGAAAAAGTAAGAGAAAGAGTAGAGCAGCAAAGAAATCAGCAGGAAAATCCCGAAGAGCAGATAGATGAAACCCAAATCAGAAAGCAAATCTGGAATGAAATGGTAGAAAGATTACTTCTGAAGCAGGAAGCCGAAAAAGCAGGGATTTTCATTACTAACAATATGATTCGGGACGAATTAATTGAAAATCCTCCGCAGTATCTTAAGCAGAGTTTTCTTGACAGTGCCGGAAACTTTCAGGAAGATTTGTATCTTACACTCGTTACTAATCCTGATGAAATTGTAAATTATATGGGTGTGGATCCTTCACAGCTTACACAGGACCAAATAAATCAGCAGGTATCACAATTCAGAAACGACCTGCTTTTGATTGAAGATTTTTTAAGACAGCAAAAGCTCACTCAGTCTGTACAGACAGTTGCAAAAACTTCTTCTTCAATTATTTCTCCTGCATATGCAGAAGCAAAATATATCAGAGATAACAGCTCTGCAAGTGTTTCTTATATCGCCATAAAAATTGCCGAACTTAAAAATTCCGAAGTAGAAGTATCAGAATCGGAAATTAAGAATTATTATGATAAAAATAAAGAATACTACAAACAGAATGCCCAGAGGAAAATAAAATACGTCAGTTTCCCGATTACTCCATCATCCGATGACACCGCAAGAGCCGTAAGAAGGATTAACATCGTAATGGAAGCACTTAACGGCACTGATGACCCTCAGGCAAAGGATAGTATATTTGATGTGAAATTAAGCGAGTATAGCGGTACTACGCACGATTATACTTACATCAGCGAAGTACCTCCGGAAATAATCAGCGTAGTGGGTATGGCTGAAGAAAATGAAATTATCGGACCTGTTCGTACTCGTGAAGGCACTTCCTTTTTCAGAGTGGATGACAGAAGATCCGGTGAGAATATAAGCGTAAAAGCAAGCCATATTCTTATTGATTTTGGTAACGACAAAGACAGTGCCAAAGCAGAAGCCGATAGAATATTAAGAGAAGCGAGAGCTGACGGAGATTTTGCATCTCTTGCAATGCAGTATTCCGATGACCCGGGCTCTAAAATGAATGGCGGAGACCTCGGGTATTTTGGCAAAGGTCAGATGGTGGCTCCTTTTGAAGAAGCTGCTTTTGCTGCTGAAAAAGGCGAAATTACAGGACCTGTGGAATCTCAATTGGATGGCACATAATAAAAGTGGAAGATAAAAATTCCGAAGAAATAAAATACAGCGAAATTACATTGTCACCACGAATTTCCAGTATCACTAAAAATATGATTTACCGGGATGCCACTTCTCTTGCAAAACAGGTAGAAGAAGGTACTCCGATGGATACAGTTGTAAGCAGACTAAATAAAAATGACAATAGAAGACTTAGAGTAACTGAAACAAGATTTTTCGAAGAAGGGCTTCCTGTTCTTAACTCTCAGTATTTGAGCGACAAGGCTTTTCAGCTTGAGCTTGGTGAAGTAATTAAGCCTGATGAATATGATAATTACGGAGTGCTTGTAGCTCAGGTTTCCGAAATTCGTAATGAAGGTATTAAGAAATTGGAAGATGTAAAAGAGAATATAATATCAAAAATTGAAAAACAGAAAAAACTTGACCTCGCAAAAGTTCCCGCAGAAGAAGTTTATTCAATAGTCAGTTCTCTTGATTCACTGTCAAAAGCCGGCAACTCAATCAATTACGAAGTGAATACTCTTAATAACATCAAATACAGACCATTTATTTCAGGAATAGGCAAAGAGCCAAACGTAGCTTATCATATTTTCAACAATCCTATTGGTGCTGTATCTGAACCTTTAAGAGGAGAATCAGGATATTTCATAATTCAGGTGCATAACAGAAATATGCCTGAAGGACAAATAGCCGAAGAAGATATTAATTCCAAAATAAACGAACTTAAAACCTCTGCTACACAGAATGCATTTATGCAGTGGTTTACAAAAGTTAGAGAAAACGCCGCAATAGTAGATATGCGAAGCGACTATTACAGAAAATACTAATCTGAAAAATACAATAATAATATTATAAAAGCGGATGTTTTATCCGCTTTTTTTTTGCTCATTAATTGATAAACTAAAAAAAATCGGAAGCCTTCACATGTAATACCAATTCGCTTTCATTCATATTAACATACTTCTCACAACAAAAAAATTCTCATTGCGAAACTCCGATTTCGCAATGGCATTCCCAAATCGGAGAGACTGTGTAAAAAGTCGAATAATACAATCTTTGACAACCCTCACCCCAGCCCTCTCCCAGCGGGAGAGGGAGTTTTAAGGAATCATATATTTTCGTAATCTTGGATTTATTAGTTTTTACACAGGCTCGGAGTTTGGGAATCAGTTGTTTTCTCTTGAATGTTTGAAAGCAACTTAGTAAACACCTTCACCCCAGCCCTCTCCCTGTGGGAGAGGGAGTTTTAGGAGGATTATATTTTTTAATTGTTTTTTGTATTCATTGTTTTTTCACAACCTCTGTTAAGCTGTGAAAAATGGTAAAAGAAGGGAATAAAAATCACCCTCACCCCTGCCCTCTCCCTGTGGGAGAGGGAGTTTTAGGAGGATTATATTTTAATGATTTATTTTGAAATGGAAATTATTTCAAATTCAGTTTTGCCGGCAGGGACTACTACTTCTGCTGTTTCACCGATTTTTTTGCCCATTAATGCTCTTCCTACAGGAGAATCCACAGAAAGTTTATTTTTCTCAAAGTCGGCTTCTTCAGGGCTTACGAGTAAGTATTCCACTTCAAATCCCGTCTTTTTATTCTTTATTTTTACTTTTGAAAGAATATACACTTTGTCATCAGGAAAATCTTTGGAATCAATAATAATACTTTTAGCAAGAATATTAGAGAGCTTGGAAATTTTTAATTCCAGAAGTCCCTGTTCGTCTTTTGCTGCATCATAGTCGGCATTTTCAGAGAGGTCGCCGTGTGATCTTGCTTCAGCTATTTTGCCGGCAATTTCCCTTCTGCCTTTGCCTTTCAGCATCTGGAGTTCTTCTTCTATCTCCAGTCTTCTTTCTCTTGTCATGTAAATTTTGTCTGACATAATAAATCCATTATTAATAATAAAAATTAAATTTCAAATTGTCTAAAAAAAAATAAAGCCACTTGAGATGGCTTTATAAATATCTAATATT